>CAJQOK010000107.1 GCA_905479905.1 uncultured Aliterella sp. | reverse complement strand
CTGGCGGACAATTTACTCATTTTGATAGTACGCCTCTAAAATACAATCAAGGTGATGTAAACCAATGGGGTGGTTTGCTTGCTAGTAATGGCAATTGTCATCAAGAGCTTTGCACTGAATCGGAAAAGATTTTAGCAGAATTTGATAGTAGAGATAATTAGGTTGTAGGTTTTAAAAATGCTTTTAGGAGATCCCCCCAACCCCCCTTAAGAAAGGGGGGGGAATATTTTTAGAAAGGGAGAGTTAAGTAGTTAGCCATTGACAAAGGAATTTCAAAATAGCTTTTTAAAAGAACAACTTTAAAGGACGAATTAAAAATCTTTTGATTAATATCCAATAGTCTCACTCTTGCTTAAAAAGAGCGATATTTTCCCCCCTTTTTCAAGGGGGGTTAGGGGGTATCTCCTAGGAGCGCCAGTTACCAATTAAACCTTTTAAAACGTCCTCTTAAACTAATTAAATTTCAGCTACGGCTCTTTCAATCAAACGACGCGCTAAAGTTTGAGTACCTGTATGTTCGTAATAATTGGTACTAACATCAATAAAGGCGGCTAGGTAATCTAACTTATCGTCAGCAATAGTTGCAAATTTCTGTAAGTTACCTACAACTTTTTGCGGTGTCAAATTGCGAGAAGTAACTAAGTTACTCATCCAACCTTTTACCGAGTCAAAGCTTTGATTGATAAAGTTAAGTTTTCCGGCAGAATTACCACCAGGAATCTCGCTATTGATACCTTGGAAAGTAGAACTTTTTTCCAAGTCTTGGGGGGTTGTTTTACTTAGATTAGATTGCACTTTAAGGATAAAATCTGGGCCTAAAGGGATTAAACCATCAACGCAAACTAAAGCAACCATTCGCATCAACGACTCGCCACTATAATCGCCTAAAGAAGCAACAAAATCGCCAATACTATCGCCGGGAATACCGTTAATTTGACAAAAAGCAACTAATTCCGCCACTAATTTAAGTGTCAAATCTATGGTTTGGGCTTTGTCAGCTTTAGGAGTAAGTTTGTTTAAAAAACCTAAAAGCGGGATAGATTCACCAACTTTATTAGCTAAAGCGGCTGCACCTAGCGCTTTATCGGTGCTATCTACAGTTTGATAAAGCCACATTGCTCTTTGATAGCCTTGCGAGCGATCATTGTATAAAAATATGGCTCTTTCACCAATTTGTTGAATCAAACTTTCGTCAGTTTCACCTGTTACTGTGCGAATTGTATTTTCAAAGCCGACTAAGTTATTCCATTGTCCTGGTGCAACAAAGTCAAGACTTCGTAACATAGAAACAGTTAAGTTGCTTGTTGGTAATTCATTAACCAACTCAAAAATAGCTTTGCTCACGATCGCTCTCCAATTTTTTTACTAAATATCTGGGGTAGAAAAGATTTGTTTTTCCTTGTCGCCTAAAGTTTTTCTATCCCTCGGAGATTAAATTTTTTCAACCACGCTTGGCGATCGCTTTCTGTAAATGTCGCATCGCGGGAGGATACTTTTACTTGGTAGCGATCGCCTACTAACAGCGCCGTACTATTTTTACCTTGAGTAACGGCGGGATAGCCACCAATTTTTAGACTGCTGTTTTGAAACTTAGCGCTAGGATTTGCGCCACCAGTAGTCCCTTGAGTATCGGAAATTGACAGCACAGCTACATCTTTACCGCCTTTTTTCAACTTAGCTTCAGCAAAGCCTTTTTTCTCTTGGGTATAAACTCGTTCAAAGCCTGCTTGAGTAGGGGGAAAAAATCTATTAAAGTTGCTTCCTTGAGTTGCATCTTTAGCAACGGCTAAACCAGTTTTTTTCTGAGTGCTTTCTTGCTGTGCTTGGTCAAAACGTGTGGGTGCTGCGGTTGCACAAGCGGTCACTAGCAGCATTACTGAAACCAACAAAGCCGCTACAATTCTACGGGCATTACGAACTATCATTATTTGCCTCCTAAAGGCTTAATGGGGCGATTATTACCGTTACTTCGACAACAATTGTTTTAACTAACTTTTGTATGCAATTACAGCATAGAAAGGATCGCCTCCCCCCGCACCTAACCACTGGAGTAAATTAGGCGCGCTACTTTGACGGCTAACTACTTCTGGTGCGCTAAATCCTGGTACAGACTGGAAGTAACTTTTGACTAATTCTACGCGGCTAGTTTCCGATCCTTCTCGCCAAGCTTGAATTGCTTTGTCGTAAAACATCCGGTTAGAAAAGCTAAATATCGCTACTCCCCCTGGTTTGAGAATCCGGTAAATTTCTGCAAATACGGCTTCGGGGTACTGCAAATACTGCACAGAAACGCAGTTAAGTACCGCATCAAACTGATTATCAGTAAAAGGTAGCTTGGGATCGGCGTTCAAATTCTGGACTACATAGCTATCTAAGCGAGGATTTTTTGCTAATTCCTCGCCGTTGAGTCCGTGTCCTTCGACGCGCGCAAATTTCATTTCATTGGGTAAATGCGATACCCAACTGCTCATCATATCTAAAATTTGTGTATCGGGTTTTAAGCGATCGCGGTACAAGTCGGTTAGTTGGCGAATAAAACCTTCGTCTACATGAGTCACCAGTCGCGGATAGACATAAAACTGGCGATCGTCGGTATTGTCTAATTTGGTACGTTGATCCGGGCGCAGGGGCATTATTATGAGGTAACGATTAGCTTTACTCTTTCTAGTTTAGAAAAAATTACGAAATGTAAACTTATTCCGCTAGATTGAGTAAGGCTGACAAAAAATTAGTTTCAAATAATCAGCACCCTAGTAACTTTGGAAATGCCTTCTACGCCTGTTGATCAACCTATATGTCAGTGGCAGCAAGTTTTAGCTCCCTTTAACATGGGTTATCGAATTAAACTGCTGTCGCAGCTTTTAAGCCGTGCTTTTTCCGAACGATTAGAGCCTTTTGGTTTAACTCCTTTTCATTGGCTAGTATTATGCTGTTTATGGACAGAAGATGGTTTGCCAACTTCAAGTATTGGTGACAAACTGCAACAAGTAGGTGGTACTTTGACTGGCGTACTTGATCGCATGGAAGAACGCCAGCTAATTCGCCGAGAAAGAGATCCGCGCGATCGCCGCATTTGGCGAATTTGGCTCACAGACGCAGGGAAGGAGCTAGAAGGGGTGTTACCCCCCATTGCTGTAGAGTTGCGCGAACAAGCTATGCAAGGTATTTCCACTGAAGATCGTGAAAAAATGTCCGATCTTATTGATCGCGCGATCGTCAATATGTCTTAACTCGCTATTTGGTCAGTTTTTGCCGCCATAATAAAATCGTTGCGATGCAGTCCACAAATGGCGTGTGTCCACCAAGTTACAGTTACTTTCCCCCATTCGGTAAGTAAGGCGGGGTGATGTCCTTCAACTTCGGCAGCTTCTGCTATTTTGTTTGTAAAGGCGATCGCGCTCACAAAATCAGGAAACCTATAA
>CAJQOK010000106.1 GCA_905479905.1 uncultured Aliterella sp. | reverse complement strand
ATTCTCTAACCAAAGCTGAACGATTTCTTGCCCATGACATCGACAAACTATTTTCCCTTCTAGAATGAATTATCCCTGCCTACCCCAACCAGCGTTCCCATCTCAGCTTTAGGTTCTGGTACTATCTCAATATTGCCACTTAAAAAAGCTCTACCTTTTAAGGGAGCCGTTGGATCTTGATTTAGTGACTCCGTCTCAGAAAAGTTGAGTATGCCAGTAGCATTGTTGAATCTGCCTGCACCACCATTAATAGTCACAGTACCAGACCCATTTAATGTGCCGTTTGTCAAGTTAATTACAGCAGTAGCGTTACTGTTGCCAAACAGCTTATCTTCCCCGCTACCAAAATACACATCACTACCTACTGGTATGCCTTCTAAACCAAACTGCGATGCGTCTGAAACAAACGTGAATGTGTTGGTTTGAGGGTTAAACTGACTGTAGTTAGTACTGGTAAAATTGGTTAAACCGTAAGGAGCATTAGGATTAAAGCCTGATATAGATGCCTTTGAAACATTGGGCGTGATGGGTTCAAGCACAACCTCTGTATCGTAGAAAGTGTCAAACGGTAGCGTTGTCTGAGTAAGCGCTTTAGTTGCACCGCATCCAACACTGATAAACGTCAAAGCTACTGGTACAAGCCATGTAATGTGTGTACGAAATATTATCATTTGTGTTTTTTATTACAGTAATATTGTGCAAGTAGATGTTCCTGCTTCCTAATCAAACGGAAAGCTTTTGTATCCAAACTTGCAACTAAAAGAACACCTTACTAGATAACGCGATCGCAGTTCAATTAAGGAATCGTCAGAAAAATGAATAAAGTTTCCTATGTGAATATCTGATTCAACTTCTGCGTTTTTGACTGGGTAGTGCAGCATTTAACAAATATATCAATGCAACGGATAGAAAAGTTCGGAACTTCTTCGGGCGAAGCGGCTGAGATTGTTTAGAAGCGTTTACTTTAGTAATGATCGGAATCTTCGGTGCGTGCAAAAATGTTACGGTAGAAGGGTATGGTGCGAAAAGTTTGAAAAAGGCTATCTCGGTCAGAAGAATTTCAAGCTCTAAGGTTTATCTGCTGCACGATTAGCGTAGCTAAAATTATTTACGGTACAGCTATTTTAAATAAATACCTCAACTCAAATTGTCAGCATACTAAATTACAAGATTGGAGGAAAAACAAGATGCCAACAGAAGAAATTGCATCATTGGTAGCTATTTACTTTGACAACATGGCAGCTATGAATGCAAAGGGCTGGTTAGAGATTTTTGCCGAAGATGCTGTTATCCACGATCCAGTTGGAGACCCTCCAAGGTTTGTGCATAAGGATTCACAGCAGTTTTTCAAAATCCTGTCCAACTTTTTAAAAAAGATGGAATCAAAAGACGACATTTTCTTTGTAAAAAATGGGGCAGCAGTCAAGTGGACGATGCAAGTAATTACAAAAAGCGATCGCCATGCCACATCTGAAGGAATTAGTATCTTTGAGATTAATGATGTCGGTAAGATTCAAAAGGTATCGTCTTACTGGGATGAAGCAGCAATGATGACGAAACTGAAGGGTTAGTTGGGGAGTGTCGCCAAGAAATTGACGGACGCTATTTCTGGAGAAGAATTTGAAGTTTTAGAGATTGTCTATTACTCCAGTAGCGTAGCTAGAGGGTGTTATGCACTTTTGTTGCTCGATTTCAACAAACTGGTTTTGACCATCAACATTGCTACACTGCCTGAAATAGCGTTCTATCCCCGTACCAACAGCGATCGTACTTTGATTTAGCAACGCTCTAATTTTTGCTTTCGCCGCAACCATGCACCTATACCAATTGCCCCCAATCCCAGCACACTTATTGCAGAAGTTGGTTCAGGAACAGGTTTTGCTTCATATACAACACTTACATTCTTATCTAGCGTGTCCCCGGTGTTGAATAGATAATCCAATGCTTCTGTGTCGTTAAGTACAGTTCCTCTCAAGAAGAGCGCGCTCGAACGGGCAATGGTTTCAGTTGCCACATCTTGTTCTAACGTCGGTGTTACAGTGTCGCGCTGGGGATTGTCTTCATTAGTAATGCCGTAGTGATTAGCACCAAGTACAGTAATCAGCGCTTTGGGGGGATCTTGAATTCCAGCGTAGGTTGGTTCAGCTTCTTCTGGTGTTGCAACACCATCTAGACTGCCTTGCACCAGTGCAATAGGGAGATCGTCGTTATCAAGAGGAGAGATAAAGTTGGTGCCATAAAATACGCCACCTTTCAACTCCTCGGGTCGCTCAAATTGTTCAGTGCAAAGGAATGGAACACAGTTACCCTGAATTGCTGCCAATCCTACTGCTCCTCCAAAGGAGTGTCCTAGCAAAACTAGCGTACTGGGGTCGAGCAAATCGTTAATAGGTGATAAAGAGTTAGAATCTTCAGCCTTCATGTAAGTTAGAACATCATTTACTTGTTGTTGCTCGGCAAATAAACCTGTAGCCGAAGCTTCCGGGTTGATGAGAGTTCTGATGTGATTAGGCACTACCACTACAAATCCGTAGCTTGCTACAGTGCTGGCGAAGTTTGAGTAATCGGATTTGTCAACAAGTGCTCCTTGCAGGAGTAACGCGACGGGCAGCGAACTATCTTTAGAAGCTTTATCGGGTAAGACTGGGTAATAAATATCAGCAGCATCCGCACCGCCTTCGCTTCTGGGAATACTGGTAGATAGCTTGGTGCTATCAAACGGTGGATCAAAGTTAAAGGTACTGGCAGCAGCAGGTAGCGCTAGTCCTAGTGTTGTTATTACGGCTCCAACTATAAGCGCCGATGATTGCTTCAATAAAAATAGAGAATTCATAGCTTCTAACCTTTTCTATTGTTTCTA
>CAJQOK010000105.1 GCA_905479905.1 uncultured Aliterella sp. | reverse complement strand
ACCAAACTTTGGTAGCCACAAAAGCGGCTCGTTTGCGAGATGTAGCCGGAGTGGAGGCAACTTTATTAGAATTTGGTACGCGGAGGGCATTTAGTCCGCAAGGCTCTTTGTGGGCGGCACGAGCGGCTTTAGCTGGGGGGTTTGATGCAACATCTAATGTACTAGCAGCATTGAAATTAGGACAAAAACCTAGCGGGACAATGGCTCATGCTTTGGTTATGGCGCTCAGTGCTTTAGAAGGCAGTGAGGAGAAAGCTTTTAGCGCGTTTCATCGCTACTTTCCTAATGGGACGTTACTAATTGATACTTTTGATACGATCGCGGCGGTGGAAAAATTAGCAAAAAAAGTAAACTCTGGAGAAATCGAACTAGCCGGAGTAAGGATAGATTCCGGGAATTTAGAGCAACTATCGAAAGCCGTCAGAAATCTTTTACCAAATGTAGCGATTATTGTTAGCGGCGATATTGATGAAACAGAAATAGTTAGGCTAAAAGCCAACGGTGCTTGCATTGATGGGTATGGAATTGGGACTAAGTTAGTTACCGGAGCGCCAGTAAATGGAGTGTATAAGCTAGTAGAAATTGACGGTATCCCCGTAATGAAAAACTCTAAAAGTAAAGTAACCTATCCAGGACGCAAACAAATTTGGCGAAGTTTAGAAAATGGGTTAGTACACGACGAATTAGGATTGATTGACGAAGAAAAACCGCCGGATTTCCAGCCATTGTTGCAGTTGGTAGTTAAGCAAGGACAAAGGTTACAATTACCAGAAAGTTTAGCAGATTTGCGATCGCGTACTAGAGATTCTGTAGCTAGTTTGCCCCCAGAATGTCGCGATATCAAACAACCTGTAAGTTGTGAAGTAACTATTTCTCCCGATTTGCAAAAATTAACCCAAAAAGTAAGTAAAAAAAATAGATGAGAGTTGCTTTATTTGGTACAAGTGCAGATCCCCCTACTTCTGGACATCAAAGGATTCTTAGCTGGCTTGGCGATTATTACGATTGGGTAGCTATTTGGGCGGCGGATAATCCGTTTAAATCTCACCAAACTTCTTTAACTCATCGCGGTACAATGCTGCGGTTGTTGATTGAGGAAATGCGCCCACCACGACATAATATTGGGTTTTATCCCGAACTTAGTAGCCGTCGGACGCTAGAAACCGTAGAAAAAGCTAGAAAATTATGGAGTACGCAAAGGGTAGATTTCACTTTAGTAATTGGTGCAGATTTAGTCAAACAATTACCTAGTTGGTATAAAGCCCAAGAATTGTTACAGCAAGTGCAGTTATTAGTTGTCCCCAGACCAGGTTATAAACTGGAAAAGGAGGATTTACAGCAATTGCAAGAGTTGGGAACAAAGGTAGAAGTTGCGGATCTAATGGGTTTAGATGTGTCTTCAACGGCTTATCGTGACTTTGGCGATACTCAAGCAATAACTCCTCCAATTCAAGCCTATATTCATCGAGAGCATTTGTACAAATGCCAGGACATATCCCAAAAAAGTTTACCGATTCACTGAATAAACAACCTTTAGCTGATTTTAAGGTCGGAGTAGATAATGTAATTTTTTCTGTCGATACGGTGCAAAATCGGTTATTAGTTTTATTGGTAATGCGACACCAAGAGCCTTTTTTAGATTATTGGGGACTCCCTGGTACTTTGGTACGTCAGGGGGAATCGCTAGAAGATGGCGCTTATCGAATTTTGGCGGAGAAAATTCGCGCAAAAAATTTGTATTTAGAGCAATTATATACTTTTGGTGGCCCAAACCGCGATCCGCGTGAAGCCGTTGATTGTTATGGAGTACGTTATCTATCGGTAAGTTATTTTGCTTTGGTGCGGTTTGAGGAAGCAGAATTAATTGCTGATGGGGTAAGCGGTATTGCTTGGTATCCGGTGAAAGAAGTCCCGCAACTAGCTTTCGATCATCAAGAGATTTTGGCTTACGGACATAGAAGATTGAAAAACAAGCTAGAGTACAGTCCTGTTGCTTTTGAAGTATTGCCAGAATTGTTTACTTTGAGCGATCTGTATCAGCTTTACTCTACAGTTTTGGGCGATAACTTCTCTGATTATTCCAACTTTCGGGCGCGGTTATTGAAATTAGGTTTTTTAGCGGATACCAAAGTTAAAGTCTCAAGGGGTGCAGGTCGTCCAGCTACATTGTATCGGTTTGATGCGGATGCTTTTGCACCGTTTAAAGATCAGCCTTTGGTGTTTATTTAGATGTAAGTTATGAAAATTGCGATCGCCCAAATTAACCCCACTATCGGCGAAATAGCTGGTAATGCTAGTCAAATTCTCCAATTTGCACGTCAAGCAGAACAGCAAAATGTCTCTTTACTAATAACGCCGGAACTATCTTTATGTGGCTATCCTCCCAAGGATTTGTTACTTAATGGTAGTTTTATCGAAGATATGGCGGCAACTATAGAGCAATTGGCGCATGATTTGCCGCAAAATATGGCGGTATTGGTAGGTTGTGTTCAAATAAACGATAAATTTCACCACTCCGGCGGAAAACCATTATTTAATAGTGCGGCGTTGCTACACCAAGGCAAAGTTGAGCAAGTTTTTCATAAGCGGCTTTTACCTAACTACGATGTATTTGACGAACACCGTTATTTTGAACCAGGTTTGCAAATTAATTCCTTTAGTTTCTCCTCGCTAAAAGTTGGTGTAACTATCTGCGAAGACTTCTGGAATGATGAAGACTTCTGGGGAAAGCGCAGTTATGCAACTAATCCCATTGCAGACTTGGCGGCTTTGAATGTAGATTTAATTGTCAATCTCTCAGCGTCTCCTTATAGCGCGGCGAAACCACACCTAAGAGAAGCAATGCTGCGACACGCCGCTATTCGTCATCAAAAACCGATTATTTACGCCAATCAAGTAGGCGCAAATGATGATCTAATTTTTGATGGTTGTAGTGTGAGTTTTAACCGCCAAGGTGAAGTAATTGGTCGTGCTAAGGCTTTTGAAACCGATTTATTGATAGTAGAATTTGACGAACAATTGGTAGATTTACAACCAAGCGCGATTACCCAGGGGGTAGCCTCCCAGGTAATCGCACCTATGCCAGAAAATGACGATGAAGAAATCTACCAAGCCTTGGTATTAGGTGTTCGAGACTATAGCCGCAAGTGTGGGTTTACTAAAGTAGTTCTCGGTTTAAGTGGCGGGGTTGATTCAGCGTTAGTCGCTCAAATTGCTGCTTCAGCTTTAGGAAAAGAGAATGTTTTAGCAGTATTAATGCCTTCTCCTTATAGTTCGGATCATTCCGTTCAAGATGCTTTACATTTAGCTAAAAATCTAGGGATTCAAACCCAAACTTTGCCGATTGGCGAATTAATGGCGGGTTACGATCGCACTTTAGAACCTTTATTCGCCAATACAAGCTTTGGATTAGCAGAGGAGAATCTTCAATCGCGGATTCGAGGTAATTTGCTGATGGCGATCGCTAACAAATTTGGTTATCTGCTACTGTCTACAGGTAATAAGTCAGAAATGGCTGTAGGTTACTGTACTTTGTATGGTGACATGAATGGCGGTTTGGCTGCGATCGCCGATGTTCCCAAAACTCGCGTATATTCTATCTGTAACTGGCTAAATCGACACAATGAAATTATCCCCACAAATATTTTAACTAAGCCTCCCAGTGCGGAACTTAAACCCGGACAAGTTGACGCTGATTCTTTGCCACCTTACGAGGTGTTAGACGATATCTTACATCGATCAATTCATAACCATCAATCTGCGGCGCAAATTGTAGGCGCAGGACACGACAAAGCGACTGTTACGCGGATTTTGGCATTGGTAGCGCGATCAGAGTTTAAACGCCGCCAAGCACCCCCAGGATTGAAGACTACCGATCGCGCTTTTGGTACGGGTTGGAGAATGCCGATTGCCAATAAGTGGGTGGATGCAAGTACGCATCAACTAAAACGATCTTTACTTCCGCAAACTGATTCTTAAATAAAAAAGCCCGATATACGGGCTTTTTATAGTTGTTAGATGAGAGTCCTAAATGAAAAATTACCTAAATTGCGATCGCACTGCTCAAATTACCTTGAACTAGCAAGGAAATTGGGTCTACCATTTCCGCCATTGCGTCCAACAGCCGGAATCTCTAATAGTTGGTCTGTAGCTTGTCCTTTACCGCTATCGGTGACAGAGTTTTGATTACCCGGATGTCCGTTAGGAACAAATAGCTGAGGGTGATCGAAGGGTGCTTTGTCGTAACGCACGCGATCGTCAGTTAGCGATTTGAGAAAAGCTACCAAATCGGCTTTATTTTCAGCACTCAAATTCAAGTTCTGAATATCCGGATCCAAGTTAGCAATATTCTCCTGGTGGAAATCTGCGCCTCGGTTGTAGAAATCAACTACTTGCTCTAGAGTTGATTGCCCACCATTGTGAAAATAAGGAGCAGTAAGTTCTACATTACGTAGTCCAGGTGTCTTGAAAGCTCCATCGGCGGCTATTCTTTGGCTAGAACTTACTTTAATGTTTGGTTTTTCACCCAAGAGTTGCTCGAACTTCCCTTGTTGAGCTAGTCGAGACTCTGAAAGCGGGTTGCCGAAAGGATCATTGCCGCCTACACCTAGATCCTCCTTAGTAGGTCTAACGCCGATGTTATAGAAGCCATTGTCATATATAGATTCTCTATTGTCCACCATTGTCATCCGTTCAAGTCGTTCATCCTTAACATTCTTCACCGAAGCATTGGTAAATTCTGCTCCACCGTGACAGTTGATGCACTTACCCTGATTTTGAAAAACTTTCAGACCTCGCTTCTGTCGAGCGCTTAAAGCAGAAGAATTGCCATCAAAATACTGGTCGAAGGGTGAATTGTTCGAGACTAATGTCGATTCATAAGCTTGAATT
>CAJQOK010000104.1 GCA_905479905.1 uncultured Aliterella sp. | reverse complement strand
TTTGTTTTCTTACCCGTTCTCCTCACTCCAGCTTTTTGTTTCATCTGACTCCCATTTAGGGGATCGAACGATGGATATCCCTTGACCATTGTTCTTGCCTTATGAAACTTGCCTCCATACTTCCAAGGCGTATCTCCGACTAAAATCCAATGAGTGAGAATTAGCGTCAAGCAAATGACCGCCATTAAGAACGGATTTATCGGCAAGTATGGGCTGAACAGTAAATAGAAAACTGCACAACCTGTAACAATGCCCAACCAGGCAACAGCGAACCTACCGGGAATTAAGAATATGTCTGGTCGTTTGCCTAGCGTCTTTTTGAATCGAATCCGAGTAGGTGTTTCTTGCATCAGCGAACCCAAAGTAATTAAATTGCCGTCAATATAGTTAAGGCGTAGCTCCTCCTGACGTTGTACCAACTATGTAACCTGTCAAATAATTTGTTATTAGCAAAACTAAGACTACAGCGAAAAGAGTTGTTAATGGTGCGCCATAATCTTCTCTACTAGCGACTTTGTTAAATAGGGCTACGCAGATTCCAATGACTACAGCTACAACTATTCCCTGCATCATCACAAATCCGGTGTTGATTACGCCACTTCCATCTGGAAACGCCGTTGTCATCGCATTTTTTGATGCACATAGCCAACCTACACAATTAGTGGTAGTACCTGTTCCTGTTCCCGTAGCAAACACTTGTCCCCCATTTGTAATCAAGAAAAAACTCAGAGTGAATAGCAAACCATGCCGCAAGTCTTTCCATTTTTTTAGTTGGGCAAGCATCTTGTTCTTTGACTTAGACGGTGTTGAAAGCATCTTTATTTCCTCGTAGTAATTATTTCAATTCAGTTGACTATTTCTTTGGAGTTAGTAACAGGTACTAACCCTTGTAAAAAAGAGATGGCTACCATCTCGTCTCCTTTAACTACAGCTTCTTCCACCACATCAAGAGCGCGGGACATTAAACGCTTGAGCCTAGCTACTGAACCCGACCACGCTGCGGCACGTAAGGCATTTATTGCCACTATGAACTCAGCATCTTTGTCTTGCCACTGACTAATAATCTCGCTATCTACTCCTATTAACGCAGCTATTTCTGCATTACTTTTTCCTACTAATAAAAGCTCCATCGCGTAATGTTGCTTAAGGCTAAGAATCGCCACAGTTGCCTGCGGACAGTCGGAATTAGCTTGGGGATTTTTCATCGATTTAAGTGATTTGCTTGCTATTACATCAAAAACCGTTGCCCTATAAAAGGGCAGTTAAGCAGTCACTAATGGTTAGTGCCGCAACAAGAAGTTAGTAGAGGCTAATGCCTCTCCTGCAAGGGTTTTATTACCCAAGTTTATGATTGAATTTAGAGTGTCTGTGAACTCAAAAGCTACTGCAATCAGCACAACACTAAATAATTAGTGCTTGCTCAACCAAGAATTTATGATTTTTAGAAAACAGCATTTGTAGCTCCGATTTATTAGCTACAAATTCATCTTATCGGATCTAGATTACCTGTCAAGCTAAATTGCATAGTAAATACTAAGAATTGTTAACAAACAAATTGATATTTCAAAAAACTAATTTTGAAATATCACAAATATCACCTTTTTTAAGTTTTAAAAGGGGCTTGTTCCAATTTTAAATATACATATTTAATGAAATATCTAGCAGGAAGCACTATTACTATCAAGGTAGAGTAGTCAATTTATCTACTTTGATAGTAATAGTGCTTAAAGTATTAGTGCATAAAGATTAAGCTCAATTGTTGAATCAACAAAGAGCTTACCACTTATAAAAGTATACAAACGAATGCCTAATCCTCAGAGTACAAATAAAAGTTTTATAAAACCTAGAGATACATTAGAACTACTAGGACTTTATTACTATTCCAATTGAGTTACTTTTTGTTATGGCTATTTTTGAATATTCAATTGCCATCTTTGGGTTAGTAGCATTTTAGCTCTTTTAGCTAAAAGAGTTGACTTATTAATTAAAACTTTTAGAGCCTCATCTTCCATTGCTCCTAAAAGTTGAGAATTCATGTCTTCTACAGTATTAATAAAATTCGTACAGGCTTTAATAGCTTCAACAGGCATGGCATCAAGCGGCTCCGTAGAGGGTGATCGCTCATTTACCTGAATAGGTAATAAACCTAATTGTTTGGCTCGTTGTCTTAGTTGCTCAAGGTTAATCTCTCCATCAAGTGGTTCTGTGTACTCTAATTTCTGTTGAATGCGAGGACGCAACCCTTCCTTAATCGTTTCAGCCGGAACATCAACTGTGATTTGCTTAGGTAAAAGACTACGCTTGCCTATTTCTTTATGATGAGCAATGATCGATTTAGCTTCCGAGCGGTTAATAATCTCGCCTTGGGCTGCTCGTTCTAAAGCTTCTTGCCTTGCTGCTACTGAAGTAGTATTAGAGGCAAGAAGATAAAGAGCAGAGGCAGCAATGTTCAAATCAGTAAAGTTTCCCCTTTTAAACTGACGTGCCACTTGCATGAATTGCCGAGCGGCTGATTTGCTCCAATTAAACTCAGTATTGAGCCAAATCAGAAAGCGACCATGATCTAGTTTTTCTTTGACTTCAATTAGTTTCTGCCCAATATCAAAGACATCCTGGGCAGAACGGTGAATGAGATTCTTAATTTCACTGGTACGTTGCCCAACCAGAAAGCGAGTCTCGTTATCAAGCTCATCGTAGCTAAAGCTTAGTGACTCCGCAACCGATAGCCTACTTGCTGGATAGTATGGTTCCTCGACAGTCATAATATTAACCTCTACAACCTAAGCTGGACTCAATCAGAAGGAAACTGCAAAAAAATATTTTTAAGTCATGCACAAGATTTAAATTTACCACAGAAGTAATATTTTTACTCTATTTTTATAAAAATGCTCTACAAAAATAAGTTAGGTTAAGCAATGACTGAATTTAGTATAAAGTATTACAATGAATGATAGTCATAACTGTAAGTACAACTAAACAACAGTTATTATCAAATTATTGAAGTTTAAAGGTTATGATTTAGCTAAAAGTACAGTATATGGCAGAATTTAGAAATCTTATGACTTTTGAAGAAGCAGTGAGATTTATTGATAATCAAGTGTCCACAAAAATAGGCAGGCGGTTGACTAACGTTGAGAAACTCATTTTAGAGGCTGCCTGGGAGGATTATGGTTACGAAAAAGTTGCAAGTAAATCTAAATATGAACTTAATTACTTGAGAGGTCAAGTTGCTCCTAAGCTGTGGATGCTGTTGTCACCGATTATTGGTAATGGTACAAAAGTCACTAAGAAAAAGCTGCGCTTAACTTTGGAGGCGGCATCATCGGATTTTCAACTACCAGAACAGTTAAATTCTCAAGAGTCAGAAACGACAATTTCTACTTCTTTAACCGAGATCCAAGTTCAATCGTTAACTCCAGTTGCCTCGGAGACATTGGTTCAAGGACAATTACCTGATATTGATATATCAAGTTTTTGTGGGCGCAAGGCGGAACTTAGTCAACTCAAGCAATTAGTAATATCTAATCGCTGTATTGTACTCTATGGACCTGTAGGAATTGGTAAGAGTGCCTTAGTAGCAAAGTTAGTTGAGGAATTCGAGGTCGGGCTACAGCAACAATTCGCTTACGTGGTTTGGCAATCCGTTTCTTATGCACCGCCCCTTAACAGTTTGCTTATCAATCTACTTGAAGCTTTACCGCTTGAAGCATCGCAGAAAAAGGAGCAAAAATTACCAGAGAGTGTCCAGGATAAGACTTCGCTCTTGATAGATTTCCTAAAGAAAAACCATTGCTTATTAATATTGGATGGGGCAGAGAACTGGCTGCAAGGAGATAGGAGCAAAAGCTTTAACATTTATGGCGAGAAATACTCCGAATATAGTTTGTTTTTTAGAAGACTGGTAGAAGAAAAACATGATAGTTGCTTAGTTTTAACTAGCCTTGAGCCTTTTAAAGACCTGATGAAACTGCAAAACTCAGGACGACCTAGCTATTCGCTCAAAATTGCTGGTTTAGATTTGCTTGCGGCTAAAGCAATTCTCCGGCAACAAGGTTTAACTGATGAACCTCAGTGGGAAAAATTGCTTGAACATTATTTAGGCAATCCTTCCGCCATTAGACAAGTTGCCAGCCGAATTGAAAATTATTTTGGTGGCGAAGTATCTAAATTTCTCAACTTTAAAACTGCTTTAGGTTCAGAGCTTTATAAAGAGATTTTGCTTCAACAGTGCCGACCAGGGCGTTTAACTTCCTTAGAAAAACAAATTTTGCTCTACCTAGTAGAAAAAATTGTCGATGCTCCTCTAGGCGCTCCCATTATCAGCACATTTACTCAATTAGTAAATGATATGCAAACTAGATCCGCAAATTCTATATCCCTTTCGGAAATGATAGAGGCTGTAGAGGCTTTAACTGACCGATCTCTAATCATAGTTAGCAAAGACAAGGAAATAAAAGAATTGCTCCTCGACCTCCCGGCTTGGATTAAAGATTACGTGATCAAAAGGAAACGTGTAAAATTGCTAGGTAAAGACGATCAGGAAGGACGTGCCAAGTTGTTAAGTAGAGCTTATCGGTTATTTAATCCTCAATCAGTGGAAACCTTTTTTGTGTGAGCTACTGTATTAATCCTTGGTGCAAGCAACGCCACAATCAGGACAGTTTGGAACTGTGTGAATATTGCGGCACTCCCTTACTAATTAACGGTCAGTTTCGGTTGCTAAAACCACTGCGCCCGTTAGACAGTGATACCTCAACAGAAGTATTTGAGGTAGTTGACGTGCATGGTACGTGGACAGAAGAGGCAGGTACGCATAAGATACTTAGTTCCACCGATTCTAAACTAATTGAGTTGATGCAACGAGAAGCTGATATTCTCCAGGTTATCTCAATTCCGGGTATTCCGAGAGTAGACATTGATGGATATTTTACTCATCAATTATCTGGCGATTTTCCCCAGTTGCATTGCTTGATTTTAGAGAAAATTCCTGGCGATAATTTAGCCGATTTTATAGAACTAAATGGGCGAATTTCTCAATCCCTTGCAATAGATTGGCTGCGTCAATTAGTTAAGATTTTAGATAAGCTACACTCCTTTGGTTTTTTCCATCGAGATATCAAGCCAAGTAATATTATTGTAAAACCTGACAATAACTTAGCGCTGATCGATTTTGGCGCAGTTCGTGAAGTCACAAATACCTACATGGCAAAGCTGAGTAGAGGTTTTAGTAGCACCTCTGAAGCAAGCGGGATATATAACACTACAGTAGTTAGAACCGCCTGCTTTACGCCAATGGAACAACTTAATGGCAAAGCCGTACCCCAGTCAGACTTTTATGCCCTTGGGCGTACCTTCGTTTATCTAGTGACAGGTATTTCTTTAGCTGATTTTCCCACTAATCCTGAAACAGGGCAGTTACTTTGGCGAGACAAAGCACCACAAATCGATCAGCCTTTTGCTGACTTGGTTGATGAAATGATCGCTCCTTTTCCAGGTCAGCGACCGCGAAATACTCAATTGATTTTGCAGTATTTGGAGCGGATACCTTTTCAAACAAAACTAAATCGAGTAATTAAATCTAAGCCATTTAAGTTTGGTGCGATCACTTTAAGCTTATTGGTTATATCTGGAATTTATCAATTATCCTTACCTTGGATTGCTAAGAGATTTGTTGTCCAAGGCATTAAAGCCGAACAGTCAGGTCATCTTCTAGCAGCACAGAATAATTTTCAATCGGCAGTTAAACTTAGCCCAAAAATAAAGTACACAGTTTCAAGCTTCTATTTTGAGCAGGCTTCACGCAACCAAGAGCGTCCTCAATCTGCTAGAAAGTTTTATGAACTAGCAGTACAATACAATCCAAAAGATACAGACGCTTACAACAACTTAGCATTGGTTTGTCAACAGCTTCAAGACTCAGCTTGTGTCATTAACAGTTACGAAAAGTTATTTGGATTAAAATCTAATAGCTGGACGGGTCACTTAGGCTTAGGGAATTTCTATGACGATTTGGGCAAGTACGATTTAGCAGAGAAACAATATATAGAAGCAATTAAATTTGGCGGAGACTCAGCCGTGGACGCGATTACTAACTTGTCACGCTTAAAAAACATCAATGGTAGATACGATGAAGCAGCAAAGTTATCATGGCAAGCACTAAGTATAACTAAAGACCCCGGTTCTCAAGCGGCTTCCTATAAAAATCTAGGTTGGGCAAGATTAAAACAGCAAGATTATGGAGAAGCTATAAAATACTTAAAAAAAGCTAAGGAGCTAGATAGCAATAGAACTGACACTTATTGTTTATTGGCACAAGTACAAGAGGCTTTAGGAGATACTAACAGCGCTAGATTATCTTGGGAGGTTTGTTTAATTACCCAATCTAACTTACCAGAGGTTCAAGGTTGGCGGCAACAAGTAATACAACGTCTATGGGATTGACCTATACGTTGTATTACAATAACAAAACTTATTCTTACTCAAAAAATGATTCTCCGCAGCGCAACAATTGCCTCAACATTATTTTTCCTAAGCTGGAGTAGTGCATTGGGTCAAACCCCTTCATCTTCAACAGTTAAGTTACAAGAGCGATGCACCCGACCTATTGGTAGAGTAATTAATAATGAAGATAGTCGTTTGCCAGCCGGAAGTCTTTTGTGTGAAAAAGATAGGTTGCAGCCTAGAGCTAAAGCACAGGTGGAAGTTCTATGCTATTTAAATCGCAAAGTATTATTGCTGGGCAAAGGTAGTGTTTCTGAGCAATGTCTCCCACTTAGAGAACAGGAGCAGAGCCTGCAATGTACACGCCATAACCGAGCTAGATGTCCTAAACGTAAAGGTCCAACCGAAACTCATAATAGTCCAGTATTAATTGCACCATACAGCAGTATAGTTTTAGATACCCGACCAGATTTAGTCTGGTCTCTCATAGCTGGCATCACCAGTTATAAAGTTCAGGTAAGCGGAGTTGGAGTTGATTGGTCAGAAATCGTAGTTGGCAATAACCAACTTACATATCCGCCACACCAACCACCACTTAAATTTGGTAATGCTTATAAAATAACCATTATCGCTAATGAGGGCGATTCCCCCGTTGTTGCTAGTCTAGCAACCATCAATGTCCTTAATGCAGAACGAGCCGAGTCCGTCAAACAACTTGTTCAACGTGTCAATAGTTTAAACTTATCCCCAGATGAACGGGCTTACTTGGACTTAGACAATCTTTATATGTCCTACGGTCTTTTAACTCAGTCTATTGAGGTGTTAAAAGCACGGGTAGAAGCCGGAAGCAAACTACCGGAAATTCATATCTCATTAGGCGATCGCTATTTAGAAGCTGGTTTACCCCACCTTGCCAAGCCCCTTTATGAAAATGCTATCCAACTAGCCCAAAAAGTTGATAACTCAACTCAAGTAGAAAAGGCAAAAGCTGGGTTGAGAAAAATTGCGCTTTATAGCCAACTACCTACTAAAATAAAGCTCGACCAATAATAAGGATGAGCATACTCAGGATTTGCTAAAAGCGCTAACTGAGCTTGCTGCAACGCCTCTGCTTTAGATAAGCCATTTTTCAGCCCCTCATAAAATTTACCCATCAGTTGAGCGGTAGATGCTTCTTCTACTAGCCATAACGAAGCTAGTGTACTTCGCGCTCCTGCGGTAGTCGCTATCCCAGCAATCCCTAGCGTTGAGCGTTTATCTCCTTTCGCTGTTTGACACGCACTTAAAACCAGTAGCTCAATTCCTGATGGTGAGGAAGCAGACGCTTTCCTCACTATATTATTAAACTCTCTAATATTAATTGGTTTGTCCCAAGCTAAAATTGCTGTCTGTTCTGGGTCAGAGCTAAATTGACCATGACTTGTTACATGAATTATTGAAAAATTGGTCTGCTCAATCTCGCGGTAAAAATTTTCACTAATAAATTCTTCATTTACTAATTCCACTGCTGATGCCGTACTTAGCTTCACATCAGCCATTTCTATTTCTACTTGCGCTAGGGGAGGTAAATTTTTTAAAGCATCAATATCATTAAAGCTTGGACTTTTTTTAGATAACCCAGCGATTAACGCTCTCATCTGTTCTGGTTTTAAAGCTTTAGGCGCTCTCAACTGAGAATTAATTGTTGTTGAAATACTGTACTTTTGGATTAGGTATTCTTTGCCATCGTGCAACAATGACATTGGTAAGCTTTGTAAAGAACTATCTAAAACAAAGACTAAATTTCCTGATGAAGGTAGATATTCTTGAACTGGTACAATTAATTGTTTGTATAGTGCCTGCGAGTATTCAACAATCGCACTTTGGGCTGGATAATCAAATCTCTCATCTTGAAAATTTCCTAACACATTTTCTGCATTAGATTTTACTATTTCTGTATTTGGAGAGTGGCGGTGCAAAGAGCCATCTCCAGAACGGATGATTTCTTCTAAACGCCCTCCTACATCGATAATATAAATAACTGCTAGTGACTCATTAATATCTGGCAATTTATCTAAAGATATTACGTCTAGCTGTCCGCATTGCAGGAAATTTTCTAGTTCTGCTATTTGTAGTTGCTCGTTTATTTTGATAATTTGTTTTAGGTCTGGTTTGTTTGCTAATAGTAATAGTTGTAGATACTTTTTATAGACAGGTTCTACTTTCTCTTTAAACGAAAACTGAATCTCTGGATTGGTTGCTAGAATGTTGCCTCTTACTTGTTCTAGATTACCCACCGCCGCTTCATAAGCCTTTGTAGCCTCCTCTAACTTTCCTGATTGCTGATAAATTTCTCCTAGTTCTTGCTGCCATTGGTAACTAATATCTCCAGCTTGAATTGAGCTTGAAGCAGCTAAAGCTGCTTCAAAGCATTGCCGCGAGAGTCTAAGTTGCTGATTTTGACTGTATATTTTCCCTAGCCGACCCCAAGCGTAAGATTCTGCTCGTTTATCTTTTAGTTGTTTAGCTATTTTCAATCCTTCTTGGCTGTAAAATAAGGCAGAATTAAGAACTGAAAAGTCAGCTGCGGGAATAATTTTTTGTCTAGCAGCTTGACTCAAACTATTAGCAAAGTTGAGCCGCGCATAAATAGATGAGATTGCTGGGAGCAGAGAAAAGTCCTTTGCTGATATTTGTTTAAGTAATAACTCAATATGCGCTACTTGTGACTTTCGTTGCCACTGTGCTGGCAGCTGTTCTAGTTCCAATAGCAAACTTAAAGAATTTAATCTGGATTGTACATTAATATCCCAATCTTGTGTATCGTTGGCAGAATTAGTTGCCTGTTGATATAAACTGAGGGCAAGTTCAGCTTTTGCCTGAGCCGTTTGTAATGCTTTTTGTTTGGCTATTGGTTCTTCTGTTAATTGATATCTGTTTTTGAATTTACTGTATAGGCTATGTTCTGTATTAGCTAAACTCAGTGAGATATCCCTATCTTCGGTATTTAACTTCAATCTTTTAGCTGCGCTCTTACTCTGCTGTAAAATAATTTCTGATTCTTCCGCCTTACCCAATAACCGCAATACATCCCCAAGATTATGCAAAGCGCTTACTGTTACAGGCACTAGAGTTGTTCTCCCCATAGCATCAGCTATACGCTGCTCAATGTCTTCTGGCTCTTGTATAGCCTGTTGCTCGAACTGATTTTGACAAATCCATTCCTCTAACTGTAAAGCTTGCACTAATGTTTTGCAGGCGCGAGGATACATCCCTAAAGCTTGTAAGGCAAGACTTTGATTGATATAACTACCTGTTATGCCCTCTTGGTTATTCAGGTGGTGATAAATCTTCCCGGCTGCTTGCCATGTTTCTAAGGCGCTAGCTGCTTGCCCCCTATGCAATTGTTCGTGACCTTTATCCGTTAACGCGGTCGCCTGTGCTTGCTCCCTAACTTCCCCGCTTATAGATTTGGCTACTCCAATCAAGTTGCTTTGACTTAGATATATGCCTAAACTCAAAGCTATACCTAGCAAAAAGCGGGCTACCCTATACATTTGTTTTTTCATTAGCGATCGCGGCTCTTAGCAGTTGTATCACTCTTTATCACAGAGGCTTGGTTGCAACCGACATTAGCCGCAGCAGTCAAAGCAACTTCTCCTGTTGGTTCTGCGGTTAATACTATGGTTCCATCCGAGTTTTTTCGCCAACCTTGAGCTTCTACTATTTGTACAGGCGATTTTTCCTCTAAAGTATCCTCGCTTTGAGCAATAGCAGAGCGATCGTACCACCCTGAATTTGTCGATAGTATATCGTCAGGATTGGGCGGGATTCCACCTGTTCCTGTGTTTACAAACGTACTGGTTTCCCTGTTAGAGTTTGCTTGGCAAGTAGCAGTTATTTCTGGAGTTTGGCTGATTTCTTGAGCAAATGTTGCGGGGACAGTTTGGGTGTCCAAAGTATTAATTTCCACAGTACCATCTATACCTAATTCTGAACTAGCAGTAATACTACTGTTAGGAGATATAAATAGTCCTTGGGTTTGGATTTTGATGTTACCACCATTACCTTGAAAAGCATTTGCATTGATATCGCTATCTTCTAAGATAGCTAGTAGGTCTGTATTAACAATGATGTTCCCACCATTTCCAGTCCTTGTCGCTGTAGAGGTAGTAGGAAGAGTAGCAATTATCTCAGGATCGCTTGCAGTAGCATTGATAGAGCTATTCTGAACCAACTGTATAGAACGTGCTTGCAAAAAAATATCTCCACCTTCTCCCGATGCAGTTGAAGCTGCAATATTAGCGCCGTCTTTTAGAGATATAGAATCAGCATGGATTGTTAATTTTCCTGCTCTACCTGTTCCCAAATTACTTACTTCAAATAAGGTATTAGATGTAGCTGTTATTCTTTTAGCATTAATTGTAATATTACCCGAATCTCCACTCAATCCTAACGGAACTCTTAATAGTTCTCTTGTCGCATCAGGAAGCGGTGCTGCAAAGGATGATATGCCAAATGGCAAAGCATAAGCTAATTCTCCTGGTATTGCTGGTGTTATTTCTACAGTATTAGAAGCATCAATTGTAATATTTCCTGCTTTACCAGAAGATAAAGTATAAGAATTGATATTACCTCCATTCTGCAAAATAATATTTGCTGTCTTAATCTTCATGTCTCCCGTATTCCCGTCACCAAAAGTCCCAACGGCTAATTGGCTTGGTGCAGTCAGAATAGGATTGAACCCTTTTAGTTGAATACCTTGGCTAGCATTGATAATTAGCTCTCCGCCTTTGCCTGTTCCAAAAGTTCCACTTATTATAGTTCCACCATCTAAAACAGTAAGTTGCCCGGTGTCAATTACAATGTCTCCACTGTTACCAAAACTTAGAGTATAACTACCAATACCGCTCGTGGTGGTATTCGTAGTAGGAGAAAAACCTATTACTTGAATAGATTCAGTAGCTTCCAAGATAATATTACTACTAGGTGCTTGCGTAAATGTTTTAGCATTTATAGCTGCTCCATCTCGAATCACTAACTGCTTTGCTGAAACTACAATATCTTCTATAGAACCTTGTAAAGTTTCAGTTTGAAAACCACTAGGGATGTTTCCATTTAAGGTAGTTCCACTTAGCTCTAATAATTCAGAAGCACTTACAGTTATACTTCCCGACGGCTGCGGAGCATAATTTTGAATTAGTGCTATTGATCCATCAGTTAACGAAATTTGCCTACCCACTATTTGGATAGAACTGCCCCCAAAACCACTAACATCTACTAATGATTGTTGAGACAATTTAATATCCTGAAAATTATGTACACCGTTATATCCTAAAGTCCAACCACTAGGAATAGGATTGAGGGTAACTAGCCCATAACCAACGCTACCTAACTCAATTCTTCCTCCTGGGGCTGTTAAAATACCACCCTCTAAACTAACATCACCTCCTACTAAGGCTATAGTTTTTCCTGAATCTACTTGTAAGCCATTTGAGTTAACGTCTGCATTCAAGATTGGCGAGAAGAAAGGAACAGGAATAGCTAAGTTGTGACCAGTACCTTGAACTCGAATTGAACCTGGGCTATTCTCAAATTGCAACCCTATAGGCGTACTGATAGACAGTAGTGGTTTAACTTGAGGAGAATTGGTATTAAACTGACTACCGTCTGCAAAGTTGATACTATTAGCTGTACTTGCTAGAAATGAACCACCAATGTCTAAGCGGGCATTTGAACCAAGAATAATGCCATTAGAATTGATTATAAACAGGTTGGCAGCACCGTTGGCTTTGAGCAATCCGTCAATATTAGAAATAGATGAGCCTGTCACACGGTTAAAAATGTTTTGAATATCCAGCGAATTGTTGAAGTAAGCTGTACTGCTACTGGGGACAGAAAATTGCTCAAAGCTTTGAAATAAGTTGCCACCTACCTGTGTTCCTCCAGTTATTGTGCTGACGTTATTTTGGTTATCTACAAGGGAATTATTTGGTAGCGTGGCATCAGGCACGATTTGTGCTAGGGCTGAGGCTGGAACTAACACATAATACAGAGTACCGATATTACTAAGCCAGAATCTAGTTTTCCACTGTCTCATCTTAATAAAGCTACAAACTATTTTTATTAATATCATCGAGATTATTTACAGGTGAGAAAGTACAGGCTTCCCTGTAAATACAGCTTGCTCTACTATGTCGGCAGCGCGACTGACTCCCCCAGAGCGCTGGATAGCCGCCTGTAGTTTAGATGTATTGTATTTGTAACAATCGTTTGTTAGTACCTGTTTAATAGCAGCTTTTAGTTTAGGGACACTTAATCGTGAAAATGGTATAAATTCCCCTGCTCCTACCCAAGCTAAACGTGCTGCTACCCCTGGCTGGTCATTAGCAATTGGAATTGCCACCATAGGTACATTGTTACTTAAGGATTCTAAGACTGTATTTAATCCTGCATGGGTAATAGTAAGGCTGGCTTTTTTAAGTAGTTGCAATTGCGGTGCATATTTTACGATCAAAGGCTTTCCAGGTAAATTCGGCAGTGCTTCTGGGTCGAGCGCACCACCAAGAGAGATCACTAATTGAGCATCCATTCCTACACAAGCATCAGCAATGCAATAGAAAGTATCTTGCTGGCGATTTTGCAATGTCCCTAATGAGGCATAAATCAGTGGTTGCCCAGTTAATTTTTCAAAGGGAAAAGAACTAACTTCCAGACCAGTTAAGTTATGATAAGGTCCGGTAAAATGAAAACACTTGGGCAACTGTTTCCTTGGAAACTCAAATTCAACTGGCTGTTGACTTATTTGAGCGAGTTTAGAGAAACTGTCTTTATCAGGTGACTGTGAATAAAGAGATAAATTCCACTTTTGGCGATACTCATCTAAAACCTGCGTAATTGGTCGCGCAAATCGGTTTAATAAAGAGTATCCTGCCTGATTACGTAAACGCGCCCACCATGCTGGCTTATAGCTCCAAGAGGTAAAATGAGGTGGAACATTCGCTTCTGGATTAACTACTAAAGCATTGCATACAGTTATAAACGGAATATCCAAGTGTTCAGCAATAGTCTCACCCTCTATCGTAGTTTGGTCTACCAGCAATGCTTCTACCCCAGATAGTCTGATAGCTTCTGGGACAAAACGAAGTAGCACATCTGCCCCTTCTCTCATTAAGTCAATTGTGTACTGCAACGCAGCATACCCGTTCAAATGGGCTAAGGTTTCTAAGGACTTTGCAGTTATTCCTGAAGGATATTCGGACTGGGCGATCGACCAAAATTCTAATCCTGCTGCTATAGTTTTCGCCTGAGCATCAAGGAACCCAAATAAAGTAATACGGTGTCCACGACGTTGCAATTCACGCCCTAACGTAGTCATCGGATTCATGTGACCATCTGTCATTGGACAAATAATGCCGAAATGAGTCATAGTTATAAACCAGTCACAATAACATATAGGACTGTACGAAAACACTGTTTTTCCGAACGACTATGCTCCCCTACCTAGAGCAATTAAGAAGACTGAGAATCGTGTTTTTCTAAAAATTTCTCTAATTAAATTGATATTAATATATTAAAGGTCTTTTAGACTAATTTGAACAGCAAGTAGAAGAATAAACATTTAATAAATACTTTAATATTTACCTACTTGATATGTTTACCACTACACTATGTAAGGTCTCACTCTAAGAAGTAATGCTATACTTGGCGATACTATCAGTCCGAAATCATCATGCATTGTGTCTGGGAATATCTAGGTTATCCACTTCCATACCGCTAAAGAGCAGAGATGCTGAATGAGAGAGGTTTGGATGTACCTTACATGGGCAGTGTTTCATTAAGCACAAAAGTGTAGCGAAATGACACTAAGTTAAGGTATAGCTTTTGTATAACAGTAAGAACTTAAGCAAATCAACTACTTAGACTCCGCCTTTGGAGCATTTTAAACTTTTTCAATACATACTTTGGCTTTTTCCCATCCCTAAAAGCTTATAAATGTTGGAAAATTAGTCATTATAGCTTAAATTAATGCCATTCTACTTGAGCCTTTTGCCATCTACATCCTAGTTTTGGTGTGTAAAGTTTCACCATTTGTCAGTGTTTCAAGTTGTGCAAGTAGTTTTTCTATTTGCTTGCGCTTCTTCGGATCTGACCAAATATGCGACTTTTTTAGTTTGGTAGTTACAGCAGTGAAACGCTCTTTATAATCGTTAGACTCCGCTTGAGGGTCATGGATTAGAGTTTTGTTCTTACTGATACGCTGTTTGATTTCGTTTAAAGACCAGTTTTGGGCAATAGCTTGTTCTAAAAAGGCAACGCGCTCCAAAGTATTCTGAATCTGAGCAATCGCTCTAGCTTTAGTGTACTCAAGGGAGCCTTTTCGTAGTGCCTCAAGGATGTCTTCTGGGAGGTTTAGCAGTGGCAATCGGTTGTTTGCAAATGATTCCCAAGTCATTAAGCCTAATTTTTCAAATACTTCCTCAACGATTTTTAATTCTGGATTTACTTGATTTAAAGCCGACTGCTTATCATTCTTATCCTTTCCAATAACGTTATTGGAAGAACCTAATTTCTCATCTTCCTCGTTGAGAATTTCCTGATTATCAGTTCGCTCTGAGTCTACCTCTATTTTTTCAATAACGTTATTTGAGGAATTAGCTGCTTCTTTGCGTTTGTGTTGTAGGCGGCGCATTAGTGGTGGAATGCCCTGAACGCTTATACCTGTTTTGAGAGCCAGCAGTTGCAGGATACTTTCAGTTTCTTCAACTGGATTGAGGTCTTCTCGAAGTAAGTTCTCTGTAAGCGCCATTTGAAAGGCTGCGTTATCGTCTAATTCCCTGACAACGACAGGAACAACTTTCAGCCCAATCTCTTTGGCAGCACGATAGCGGCGCTCTCCTGCTACTAATTCATATTTTTCTCCATCAAGAGGACGTACCAATACAGGTTGGAGGATGCCATGCTGTCTGACGGATTCAATTAACTGTTTTAATGCCTCGGAATCGAAGTAACGACGTGGTTGATTCGGTAGCAGAGAAATCTGGTCTAAAGGAATAGTCTGGGAAGAATCAGCATTATTGATACCAATAGTGTCCCAAGGTACTTCAATTTTGCTTTTGAGGGGAAGGCTTGCTTTTGTACGTCTCATTTTAAGGATTGTAAGCTAATGGCTATTTTTTTCAAGATGGCGACGGATGAATGCTTCGGCTCGTACACTGCAAGAGGCATTCGTTCTTCTGACGCATCAACAAAAGTAGTAGAACGAGGAATCGGGGCAAAGACTGTTCCGGCACTTGCTAGTTGTTCGGTAATGGCTGTTAAAGTACGAGTGTCTTGGGAATTACGACTGTCATATTTAGTGGGTACAAACCCGGCTATTTGCAGCTTGCGGTTAACTTTGCTACGAACTTTAGCGACGGTTCTCAATAATTCGCTTGTTCCTTCAAAGGCTTTGAAATGAGTTTCTAGAGGCACAAGAACATGAGTAGCGGCTACAAGTGAAAGATAACTTAACAAGCCTAGGCTAGGAGGGCAATCTATTAAAATAAAATCGTAACCTGATTCAATTGGTTCGATGGCTTCTTTTAGACGGAAATCGCGCAGGTAAGCACTAACTAATTGCATTTCTGCCGTACTGAGAGAAATATTGGCAGGAGCTAAATCCATGCCATGAATTGCCTTATGAATCGGTAGGGGTTGTTCATCCACAATGGCACTATGAACAGTTTGGTGTATTTCTCGTGGAACCAAGCCCATAAAAATGGTTAAGCTGGCTTGAGGGTCTATGTCAATAAGCAAGACGCGATGACCGAGTTGTGCTAGGTGGTAGCCCAGGTTTTGAGTAAGGGTAGTTTTAGCAACACCTCCCGCCTGGTTAAAGACTGCGATGATTCGGCTCATCTAGATTTTTATTTGAAACTGGTTAATTAAAGCATACATAGTTTGAGTGATTTTATTATATAAAGCAAGGACTCAATGCCTGAGCGTTAGATTTTTTTAATGTTTGGATAACAAGAGAAATCTTGTTATAAGTAATTGATGCTAAAATTTAGCTGCTCAATTTTAGTTATCAGTATGCACGTTAGCTATTTTATGAGATCCAAACTAAACCTGCTACTACGCTTCCCCCTCCGATAATCCCAAGGCATAACGGGCGACTTCTGGCTCCAAAAGCCCAGCCGTTGTTTTTTCGCTTGAGCTTCTGCTTGCAAATATTGATCTTTGGTGGCAGAACATCCACTGAGGTATTGGCGATAAACTACAGCCTGTCCTTCCTTTACCATTTGCCAATTAATTGATTGCTTGCCTACATACAATTCGGCTACAGTCCTGCCATAGCGATCTCGCGTTACAGTGCGGACTTGTACCGCCGTACCAGCAGGTAGCAACTGCTTAAGCCTAGAGGTGGATTGCTGCCCCCAGGGACTCTGAGCGCGCTTTGGGGCATTTACGCAAGATAACCGGATTGTTGTCACTTGACCTGGCTGACGGATACGCAAGGTGTCTCTGTTGCCCATGCTGACGACTGTGGCGAATTACTATTCTTTACCCTTTTGTCCATTTGCTACTGTTTATCCTTAGCTTTTAGCATAGCTGAAGCGTCGGGTTTCCTAGCTTTTCTCTTTTGCTTTGCCTTTTTCTTCGGAGCAAAAAACTGTTTCTCAAATTCCCATAATTCAAGGTAAGGACGCTCTAATGCCTCTAGTTCTTCCACACGCCCCTCACCTTTTAGTTTACTTCTCAGCCCCACTAATTTGTTCCATTCCCGGCAAGCTTTTCTGGCTCTTTCTCCAGGGACAGCTTTACAGTTAACGCCTCTGAAAGACTTGGGTTCACGAAAGTAGTGGGTCATTTCCTTATGTTTATACGAAAAACTTTAGTAGGCATTTAAGGTTTCATTTACAATTTTATCAGCTTTGTTAGGTTTTTTTCTAGTCAGATAACCCTGTTGTACACTCACAAATTGAATACAGAACTGCTATTACCTTACGCGCTACTTCAACTGACACCGATGCCTTTGCCGCCGCATCGCGCAGGCTCTAAGACTAAACTCTTGAGCAAATTTTATTGACTTTACTCATCCATTATCCTTTCGCATTGGTGTTGACAATAACTGCAAAACCCGTCGAGGCTCTGCTCATCAAGTGATAGAGAAGTTCCGCACATATCGCATTCAAGATACTCCAATTGATAATCACATACTGCACACTGCACCTCAGCAACCATATAGGTATCTTGACAACAACCTGGACAAGTGCCTATTAGCGCTTCACCACCATGTTTCATTGCCCTATAAGTTTCTGCAGCTAAACTATCTGATAAACATTGCTCTACTACATCTCCAAAATCAAATTCTTTTCCACAAGAAATGCAAATCAAAGGAGTAGATATACTATATTCATCTCCATCCTGGTCTTCGCCTTTTACTAAACTTGAGTGACAACTTGGACACCTAATATCTCGCAAAGCATTTTTGAGTGTTTGATATTTCCAATCAATTTGCTCTAGCGATTTTATGCAAGCTTCCTCTTCTACTGCATATACGTCTGCTGTTTCCAGTAAAGCTTGCCAGCATTTATCACCAAGAAGTAAACGAGGTTGCTCTTTTAAATGTTCGCCAATGAAATCTCGAACTATAATAAAAGACTTGGCAACAATCTCACGAATAGCATCAGGAGATTTATCTGTATAATAATGCTCAATATCATTGCGAAGTTGGTTTAATTCATCAAACTTTTTCCAGTCAACTTTTATGTTTAGGCTACTAAAATGTTCTTTGATTTCTTGAACATCTACGGTTCTCCTACCCTTACTAACAAAAATTAAATTTCCCTCATTGTCATAACTAGGTTTAATATCTTTCTTAATTAACAACCCTTTATCATGGGAAGGGGATAATTGACTTAACTTCTCTTTATAGAGCAAAAGTACACCAGCAAAAATATTTCTGACAGCAGACAAATATCTTTTGCTATCATTCGTAAGATAATCTTCAATACCTACTTGTATGGACTCAATGGCATTAATTAAAAGGGACATAGATGTTTTATTAAATCTGTAGTAAGGGTTAAAATCGGCTTAATACTAAATACTTATAAATTTTTCATAGGTACACTTTACTAACAACCTAAAGTCACCTAACCTTAAGCTTTCCATGAGGCAGTGTTACTAATCTAAACCTATTCTAGCTCTCTAATTGCGCTTTGTCAGTCATGTAAAGCCAAAAGAAAGTCAGATCTATTTTACTAATAAATCAGTAGTTCAAAGGCTCGAATCACTGGCAAGTAGCTTCACCAACTACGCCTGCGGGCAGCTTATATTTATTCGCTGTGCTAGCGTACGTAGTAGGCTGTTTTTATTACATATCAGTTATTTGTTTCCTTAGTAAGTAGTAACTGTTTTGTTATCTCAATGACATCTAGTAAGCGAACATAAATATATTTAAGAAATATCCTTACTTCACTTACCTCTAAATTTTTCTGGTTTGTCGTTAAGCTCATAGGAATAGCATGAAGTAATTTGCTTGTATAGGAATAAATGAAGTTATATTCATCTTCCATATCTACGTACTTTACTTGATCTTTCCAATTCCATCTTTTATAAGGTGGAATTCGTTTACTTGTTGAATCGTCATGATCAAACTGGTTGTCTTCAGTTTCTAAATCCGAGATATATTTTTCAATATCTGGGAGTATTTTAGTTTTAATTAAATCAGCTTGAAAGACATAACCGTTAGTTTGTGCTTCTTCACTATAAATACTAAACTTTCGTGAAGCTTTCTCATCGATTTCTCGTTCAATATTTCTGTTGAGTTGTGAAAAAGCTTCTTTTTGTAATTCTAAATCAGATATTTTTAGAGCTTCATGTAATAGCCTATCCTCTAATTGTTGTTCTTCACGAGCAACACCTTCAAGAAACTCAATCTCATGATTAAAATGCTCCTTAAGCATTTTAAAATAGTTTTTTTTATCAGTTATCAACTCATGATAATAATAGTAGCCATATTTCTCATCTTTCTGTATAAGCTTTACCCACACTGTTAGCTCGAATACGTATCGAGTAACCGCTAAAAGGCTCATTGATTCAATATAGTTAAAATTTTGTTTCAACAAAACTTTAAGCCGATTAAGGCAATCTCTATATGCGACTAACTTCCAATAGCTATTT
>CAJQOK010000103.1 GCA_905479905.1 uncultured Aliterella sp. | reverse complement strand
CGAGTTGGCTCGTCGTTGCGGGTAGACAGCGTTCTAGCGGCCGCAAATCCGGCAAAAGACAAAGGTGTAACGGCGGCTTCAGTACCCCCGCAAATCATCGCTTGAGCGTAGCCTTGTTGAATCAGGCGAAAAGCATCACCTACAGCATTAGAACCCGACGCACAAGCTGTTACCGGACAAGAATTTGGCCCTTTTGCCCCGGTATGAATTGCCGTTAATCCGGCGGCCATGTTGGCGATCATCATCGGAATCATAAAAGGGCTACAGCGATCGGGCCCCCGATTCAAATAAACCGTTTGCTGATCTTCTAATACTTTGATGCCACCAATACCCGTACCGATAATTGTTCCTACTTGAGCGGCGTTCAGTTCGTTGATTTCAAACTTTGCGTCTCGAATCGCTTGTAAGCTTGCTGCCACTGCAAACTGAGCAAACCTGTCCATCCGTTTAGCTTCTTTGCTGTCTATGTAGTCTTGGGGATTGAAGCCTCTAACTTCGCCAGCAATGCGGCATTTATGTTTAGAGGCATCAAATAAGGTAATAGGCACAATCCCACTGCGTCCTGCTAACAATCCTTGCCAGTAATCTTGGGGATTGTTACCTAGCGGTGTAATCGCACCGACACCCGTTACCACCACTCGTTTTAAATCAAAATGTGCCATAGGTCGTTAAAGTAGCGCGATTACTCACCCATAACTCGGAAAATTTGTCCTTATACTTCGGGTTTAGAGTTTTGGACATTGACGCTTTAGTCAAGTAATAAAAGACTTTGTTACTTAAACTACATGGCGCTGATTTGCTTACGCAAGTCTACCGTTTCACCCGAAAGCCTTACTTTATTAAGCTGAAGTGGCAACTTTATTGCTAATGTAGTCTACAGCTTGTTGAACTGTAGTAATTTGCTCTGCTGCCTCGTCAGGAATTTCTACGTCAAATTCTTCTTCTAAAGCCATGACTAACTCTACGGTATCTAAAGAGTCAGCGTTTAAGTCATCGGCAAAGTTAGATTGAGGTGTAACGCTATCTGGTTCCACGCTCAACTGTTCGGTAACGATACTTTTAACTTTAGCAAAAATTTCTGATTCGTTCATACTTCAACGTCCTTAGCGATTAATTAATCAATTGCTTGATGGCTCTAACATTTTGAGCATACTTATCTTATCTTAAAGGCGCGATCGCATCGCTTTGAAAAATGTTCAATTTTTCTCAGTATCTCTAGTTGGAGATAAAACTTTGGTGTAGTTTATTCTGTAAACACGAGTAATATTAATGCTTGTAGCAGGTGCGCTCCCCTGCTGGCAATTGTTATTTTTAGCTAAAATTCCTAACTATGCCTGCTCAAACTTTAAAATATGCTTACTTTCCTGGCTGCGTCGCTCAAGGAGCCTGCAAAGAGCTTTATCAGTCTACTCAAGCTCTTACCCAAGCTTTAGGCATTGAACTTGTCGAACTCAAAAAAGCCGCTTGCTGTGGTTCTGGTACTTTTAAAGAAGATTCTCAATTGTTAGAAGATACTGTTAATGCCCGTAATATTGCTTTGGCAGAAGAATTAAATTTAACTCTTTTAACCCATTGCAGCACTTGTCAAGGTGTGATTGGTCACGTTGACGAGCGTTTAAAACAAGCAGCACAAAAAGATCCTCAATACATTGAAAAAGTCAATAGCTTACTTGTTACTGAAGGTTGTTCGCCTTACAGAGGAACTACTGAAGTTAAGCATTTATTATATGCCTTGGTTACAGATTACGGTTTGGAGGAAATTCAGCGCCGAGTTACAAAAAGTTTACAAGGCTTGAAATGTGCGGCGTTTTATGGGTGTTATTTGCTTCGCGCTCAGTCATCAATGCCTTACGACGACCCGGTTAGACCTGAAGCAATGGAAAATGTCTTTAGAACTATTGGCGCAACGCCTGTTTATTATCGCGGTAGAACTCAGTGTTGCGGTTGGCCTTTGGCTAGTTATGCTACTACAGAATCGTTTAAAATGGCGGGGATACACATTACTGAAGCGATTTCTCAAGGGGCAGATTGTTTAGTTACGCCTTGTCCATTGTGCCATCTTAACCTTGATTCTCGCCAGCCGGAAGTAGAAAAAGTTATTGGCAAAAAGCTCGGATTACCCGTGTTACACTTATCCCAATTAATTGCTCTATCTCTTGGTATTCCCCCAAAACAATTAGGGTTAGAACGGCATATAGTTTCAACGAAGCCGATTTTAGAAAAATTAGGGATGGCGTAGTAATTTTTAGGCAAAAAATACCGTACTGAGAGAACGCTATCGGATCGTTAAAAATTCGGGTATAGGCTGATTTGATGAAACTTACCCTAATTGCAGTGAAAAATTACCCGCAATTTTATAAATTCTTTTCCTAAATCAGCCTCCCGATTTCTTAATTTAAAACAAACCTTTGGTGTTGGTAATACAAATCCTTAAACAGCAGGCGTTAAGGCTAGGCGATCCAAATGTCTCTGACCGTCAATTGTATTTGCTACTAACTCAGAGCAACGTATTTTTATAAACCTCTACTGTAGTATTTCCCTCAACAATTAGTTGCAGGTAATGCCGTTGACTATGCAAATTTTTGAGAAAAGCTGCTAAACTTAACTTTTTAAAAAGATTAAGTTGGATAATATGCAAAAAAGTTGAACGAGCGCTCTCTATTACTAAATAACTAATTATTAATAAATATGGATACAATACTTCGAGGGCGCTATAAAATTACCAAACTCTTAGGACGAGGAGGATTTGGGGAGACATATTTAGCAGAAGATGGCGATCGCCCTGGTAATCCAATTTGTGTAGTTAAGCAGTTACAGCCTCTTTCTAATTTGCCCAATGTTTTAAAAGCAGCACAAAGATTATTTAATAACGAAGCAGAAATATTATACAAGTTAGGCAATCACGAACAAATACCGCAACTTCTAGCTCACTTTGAAGAAAACGATCAATTTTATTTAGTTCAAGAATTTATTGATGGACACGACTTAAGCGAGGAAATTACTCCAAGTAGGCGATGGACGGAAGAACAAATAATTGCATTTTTAAAAGATGTATTCACAGTTTTACAGTTTGTTCACGAACAAAATGTTATCCATCGAGACATTAAACCATCTAATTTAATTAGGCGCAGACGAGACGGCAAAATTTTCTTGATTGATTTCGGCGTAGTTAAAGAAATTCAGCTACCAACTACCCAAAACAACACTTATTCAACAATTTCTGTGGGGACTCCAGGCTATGTTCCAAACGAACAATTAGGCGGAAAACCCCGTGTTAGTAGCGATATTTATGCGCTGGGTATCACTGCAATTCAAGCTTTGACAGGGTTGTATCCAGAACAAATTGCGGAAAATTCTCAAACTGGAGAAATTCTTTGGCGACAAAATGCCCAAGTAAGCGATCGCCTAGCAAATATTTTAGACCTGATGGTGAAGTCCCATTTTCGCGATCGCTATCAATCTGTTGAGGAGGTACTAAAGGATTTACAAAACATCCAAATTAATTCTCAAAATACGTTTGTATCAAATACAACTAAAAATCAGTTAGCCACTACTAATTTTCCTCCACTTCAACAACTAAGTGCCATTGATAACAGATCCCAGTCATCAAAGCATAAACCAATAAGTTTACCTATAGTTGTTAGTTTAATCGTTACTACGGCGGTGGCAACTTTGTATTTGTCTCGTTTGTTACTGCCAATACAGCAAGTAGTTAACAGCAGTGTAGCTAGAGTAACACCGCCAGTACCTAACTTAACTCCTCAACCTACGGTAGCGCGAAGTCCCACTGCAACATTTCCCGTAAGTTCAAATCCGACTGTAGTGCGAAGTCCCTCAGTGCAAGTAACCCAATCAAACCCAAGAGTTTCTCCACCCGCAAACACTGCTAACCTTCCAGAAATTTCATCACCTACAGTGACGACAAAAATTAACCCGCAAGTTCAAATAGCCTTGCCAAAACCAACTCCTACACCTGTAGCAATTACAGAACCGATTCCTTTAACTGAAGTTAAATGTTCAACGACAAGTGCTGACTCTAATAGCCAATCTTTCGTTGAATCACTCAAAAACTTAACTATTGGTAAAGCTACCGTTACGGCAATAGCTGAACTTGCAAGTCAAAACTCTAATAATCCTGCAAATAGTCAAATAAAAGCTGATACTCCTGCGGGAGTAAATTGTTTACTAAATCCTCGCAATGGTAACAATCAATTCAATACTTTAAAACTAGCTTTTGGCATTAACGATACTAATAAATATTTAAGCAATGTGAATGCGGAAACCAAAGTACGGTTAACTGTTTATCTTGATCGCAAAAATATTGGTTCAAAAGAAGTAACTAAAGGAGAGATAAAAACTTGGGGATTAAATATTGCAGAGGTTGAAAATGTTGCTTTAGAAGCAGAATGTATAAGAAGTAATTACGTACCCAAAATTTGTCCTGCTCTTGTGTTTACTCAATTAGACTTAAATTAAATGTACGTGTAGCTACAGCTAAGTATACATAATAAAATAGCCGTTAAGTAAGGTTTTTTTACTTAACGGCTTCTAATTATAGCCACTCAGTGACACAGTTCTATAGTGATGGCTCTATAAAATATTTATGAGCCGACGAAGCCTGATTATTAGTGTTTTAGAAGCTAGATAGAACTGCTATTAGCTAGGGCTATTTTAGTTACTAGAACTGAGAGATGGGTTTTGATGAGAAACATTTTGATTGTCCGTTTCCAAACTAGGTAATGTTTCTTGCTTTTCCTCGCCTAAATTAACTTTCACAACTTTATGTCTAGCTTCTTGGGCTTTAGGTAAGGTAAGTTTTAAGATTCCATCTTTAAACTCAGCTTGCACTTGATTGTTTTCTACAGCAACTGGGAGGGGAATTGTGCGCCCAAAACTGCCATAACGCAACTCTGTACGGAAAAAGCCTTGCTCTTGAGCTTTGTTTTCGTAGCGGTGTTCGCCACTAATAGCTACGGCTTCTCGCGCTACTTGAATATCTAAGTCTTTGGCTTCAACTCCAGGAATTTCTGCACGTAAAACTAAGCTATCTTCACGATCTTGAATCTCAATTGCAGGTGTCCAAGCTGTAGAAGATTGGCGATTAATTCCTGCAATTTCGTCAAACATCTGATCCATTTGACGACGCAATGATTCCATTTCGGAAAAAGGTTGCCAACGTACTAACCGCATAAGTCGATTTACCTCAATTTAATGTTCTACAAAAAAAAGATGGATGTTTACTTAAAGTGCGGTAAGAGTTACATCGAGCCGAAATACAAGTCTAAAAACTATCTAAGCTTGATGTCTCTTGCCTTTGACTTTATATTGACTTATTTGAGTGGTTGAATAGGTGAGGCAAACTCTACCAAGTAAGTAGTATTTTACAGATATTTGTAATTATTCACCTAATCGCTTTTGTAATTGCTTAAGAGTTTGATACATTTCTGGCAAGCGACTGTAAATAGCAGCAGCTTTAATATAAAGTCTGTGGGAAATTGCCGGAGTGCCAGAAACGGTTGCTCCAGGTTCAACATCTTTGAGAATTCCTGCTCTAGCAGCAGCGATCGCCCCATTTCCCATTTTGGCTTGATTGGCGATGCCTACTTGACCTGCTAAGATGACGCGATTTCCTAGAGTTACGCCTCCAGCTAAACCAACTTGGGCGGCGATCGCACAATTTGCCCCAATTCGGCAACCATGACCAATCTGGACTAAGTTATCAATTTTTGTTTGCTTGCCAATGCGAGTT
>CAJQOK010000102.1 GCA_905479905.1 uncultured Aliterella sp. | reverse complement strand
CGCATCGACATGATCGAAAACCGTTTAGTTGGCATCAAATCGCGGGAAATATACGAAGTCCCGGCGCTAATTGTGTTAATTCAGGCTCACCGCGATTTAGAAAGTTTGACTTTAACTGCCGATGTGACCCATTATAAACGCGGTATTGAGGAAACTTATAGCCAAATTATCTACAACGGGCTGTGGTATAGTCCCTTAAAATCTGCCTTGGATGCTTTTGTCCAAAAAACTCAAGAGCGAGTAACTGGAAGCGTCCGGATCAAGCTATTTAAGGGTAATGCCACCATTGTCGGACGCTCCTCCGCGCAGTCGCTGTATACCCCCGATTTAGCCACCTACGGAGCCGATGACAAATTCGATCATAGAGCCGCCGAAGGCTTTATCTACGTTTGGGGACTACCAACGCGAATTTGGTCGCAACAAAACTCCTAAAAACCTGTAGAGGCGTAAGTTGCGCCTCTACTCTCCACTTTCTAACTCCTTAGTTTTACGAGCTTCTAGCCAAGGTGGAATAAACAGCCAAGCCGCAACCAAACCAAAGGCTACAAGTGTAAATTGACCAACCCAAGCAATTAATTGTTCTAAAGCAACAACTCGCCCGACAAAAAACGCCAAAGTTACCATTACTGAAGCCCAAGCGATCGCACCTACAAGGTTATACAAAAAGAATTGTCCAAAAGGCATTTCGGCAATTCCCGCAAGTAAACCCGAAAAAACTCTAAGTAAAGCAATAAAACGTCCAAAAAATACCGCTTTACCCGCATTTTCACTAAACTGAGCTTTAATTGCTTCTAGTTTTGTTTCTGGGATTCGCAGAAACTTACCGAGTTTGAGCAAAAATGACCATCCTGCATACCTTCCAATCCAGTAACCACAAGTACCGCCAATTACCGCCCCCAAAATAGCACTACCCAATACAAACCAGTAACTTAATTGACCGCTACCTGCTAAAAACCCTCCTACTAGGGTTACGGTTTCGCCAGGGAGAGGAATACCAAGATTTTCTAGAAGTATTCCCCCGAAAACCGCCCAATAGCCGTAATGTTGAGCAATGTCTTGGATTGTTTCTAGTGAGATGACTTCAGCCAACATTCACTCGCTGCCTTTACAAAGTTTTACCTTTCTGTATCTTGGCGCGATTCGATCGAGAGTGTCAAACTTAATTATCGGTAAGTGCGATCGCACTCATCCTTTCAACTTTTTCTGTAAGTAAGAACATAGACAAAAAAATCTTGAAATTGGCTCCAAAACTGCTTCGGTGGCTTATGCTTCCAAAGTAATAGGCAATTCAACAGAGACGGAGCTTGCTTTCTTTACACAAACTTTACAAAAGCTCCTTACAGCAATAAAGTTTCAATAAACACATCGGAAATTACTGACTTAGCTTCAGGGGTATGTTTACATTAAGGTAATTGATACAGAGGCTTAAAACCTTTACAGTTACCACCTAGAAACTCTTTATAGCTCCGTCTATTTTATCTAACTGTATTTTAACAGTGTACAAATTATTCTCTTAATTCTGTTAAATCATTAGAAAGTTTAACTAGGTTTTATTAGTTTGTTAAACAAACTAACTGTTAGTCGTCAATTACTACATCGCCCGGTTGTAAGAAAGATTACTTTGTTCGATTTAGCTGAGATTAGTCTCATTGAATATATTAACTATTAGGTAAAAGTTATGAATAATACACAGCAATATCAATCAATTCTGGTTCAACCACAGGGATGCTTAGACGTACAAGGAGGTAGAGATTTAGAACAGCAATTAGTAAGTTTAATCACTAATTCTCAAGCGCTCTTAATTGTTAACTTAGAGCAAGTTGAATTTATGAGTAGTTCGGGGTTAATATCTCTAGCAAGAGCCTTAAAAAATGCTCGAACAAGTGGCTGTAGACTTGTATTATGTAACTTGCAACCTTCAGTTAAGCTAATCTTTGAATTGACTCAACTAGATTCAGTATTTGAAATATTTGATACTTGCGCTGCGGCTAAAGCAACAGTTGAAAAAGCTGTTTTAGTTGCCTAAGTAAACTATTTAATTGGGAATTGAAAGGCAAAAGATAAATCTTTTGCCTTTTGCCTTTGAAAACTATTGGTTTAGCAAAGAGCGGTTATTCTTCCCCTTCAACCTCATCGTCTTCAGGGGTTAATTTCTCAGAAACTTCTTGCTTGATAGTTAAGTAGCGGATGACTTCTTCACTTAAGCGCATTGAGCGCTCTAAGGGAGCAATTACAGTTCCCGGCCCTTGGTAGTTCATTTGAATATAAATGCCTTCTCTTTGCTTGCCAATCTCGTAAGCAAGGCGACGCTTACCCCGATTTTGGATTTCGATTTGCTCCGCACCTTGATCTTGAATAAAGGTTTGATATTTATTAACAGCTTGCTCGATTTGCTCCTCTCTTAAGTCGGGACGCAAAATATACATTGTTTCGTAAACGATCTGCACAGGTCTTAGTCTCCTTATGGACAATTTGGCTGCTTCAACACGAATAAAGCAACAAGGATTTTCTATTCTATCAGATTCCAGTTTAAAATATTGAATTTAAGTAATTATCAACTTTAGTGGCATATTTAAGTTGATTGGCTCTTAAAGTAAATAATCAAATAGGCAAGTTTATGACTAAACAATTAAAAATAACCTTTAAGTAGGAAGGTGATTTATGGCGCAACGCTACGTCCGAGTTCAAGACTTGCAGGGAAGAATTTATTACGGTTTGCTGCAACTTAACCAAAATGTTCAAGTATTAGACGCTCCCCCCTGGTTGCAAGGACAACCAATAGACTTAGAATTAGCACCAGAGGGCTATCAATTGCTTGCTCCTTGCGCTCCTTCAAAAATTGTTGCTGTCGGCAAAAATTATGTAGAACACGCCGCCGAAATGGGGTCGAATGTACCTAAAGAACCTTTGTTATTTTTAAAGCCATCTACAGCGATTATTGCTACTTCTACAGCTATTGTGTATCCCCCTCAATCTCAAAGGGTAGACTACGAGGGAGAATTGGCATTAGTAATTGGCGATCGCACATCGAACTGTACTCCCCAAGAAGCTGATAATAAAATTTGGGGCTATACCATTGCCAACGATGTCACCGCCAGAGATTTGCAACAAAAAGACAACCAATGGACGAGGGCTAAAGGTTTTGATACTTTTTGTCCTTTAGGCCCTTGGATTGTCCGCGAGTTAAACGCCGCCGCTACTTTACAAACTTTTCTCAACGACAATATAGTACCCGTACAATCGACTTCCATTGAGCAGATGGTATTTTCTCCTAACTTTTTGGTTGCCTATATTAGTCAGATTATGACGCTACTGCCAGGAGATGTAATACTTACGGGTACGCCTTCGGGAGTTGGAGCATTACAAATAGGCGATCGCATTCGTGTAGAAATTGAAGGCATTGGGCGCTTAGAAAACACTGTAGTTGCTCCTGCCACAATTATTAGTTAGCGCACCTGCATATAAACGGCTTCCGAGATTACCGGAACTTCCGCATAACGCCCTAAAGCCGATTGAATGACCGAATAACCAACGGCTGCAACTAAACCGATAAATACTGTATTGCTGAGGATTTCGCCAGCAAAACTAGCCCCAAAAAGTGGCAAGCCAAAGCCACACAAAGCCAAAACAATATCGATAAGAATTGCTTGCATTGTATTAAAACGAATGAAATGAGCAATAGATTCGTTTCTGACTACTAAGAAAAACAGAGCAAAAAATACTATTATGCCAGTAAAGCGAAAGCTGTTATAGATTTGGAGTAAAGGAAACAGGGGTGTAAAGGCTAAAGCCAGCACTGGAACCTGTTTAAATAAAGGAATACCAAAAGTGAATCCTTCAACTAATGGCAGTAAATAAGGCAAGCAAGCAAAAATTCGCTCTTTGATTGTTGTAGATCCGCGCAAACTCATTGTTGCGTTCTCCTGAAACTAGGTCTAATTATTTTAGGATAACGCAGATACTAAGGAGCTTTACTCAATATTGGCAATGCGAAAACCCATCAAACACTGATACTGTTCTGGTTGCTCAATAGCAAGCTTGCTAATTGCAAGGCCGCAACGCAATTTGCCCTTACTCCAACGGGGTTGACCCGTGCGATCAGCAAGCAGACAGCTTGGACAAACCTGCTGAGGAGCAAGGATTTGATTTTCCATCAAAATCACTAACATCCTAATTTCTCCGGTAAGTGCCTTGATTCCAGTCAATTCTATTTTAGGCTACTACTCAAAACAGATTGTGAGAAAAAATACATAGTTTAATGAAGTAATCGCCCAAAACATCCCAAGTTAACAGGTTATGATGAATTATTCGGCAATGCAGAGCGGTAGTTGATGGCAATTACTTTTTGCCTTGCTAAAAAATTTATTCTTTTATGAAATTTCTAGGGATAGCCCAAAGTGAGCCTAAATAACTTAGATATTCTTGCCCAAACTGATAGCGCGATCGCCAATTTAATCAACGAAGAACTCCAACGTCAGCGCGACCATTTAGAACTAATTGCTAGTGAAAACTTTACCTCATCGGCGGTACTTGCTGCGCAAGGTTCGGTACTGACAAACAAATACGCCGAAGGCTTACCAGGAAAGCGCTACTACGGCGGTTGCGAGTATGTAGATAAAATTGAACAAATAGCTATTGAGCGCGCCAAACAGCTATTTGGCGCGGCTCATGCCAACGTGCAGCCTCATTCAGGAGCGCAGGCTAATTTTGCCGTCTTCCTGACGCTGCTAGAGCCTGGAGATACAATTATGGGCATGGACTTGTCTCATGGCGGACACCTGACGCATGGATCTCCTGTCAACGTATCGGGAAAGTGGTTTAAAGCTTGTCACTATGGCGTTAACCAAGAAACTGAGCAATTAGATTACGCACAAATCAGGGAATTAGCCCTGCAACATCGTCCCAAACTATTAATTTGTGGTTATTCGGCTTATCCGCGCATTATAGATTTTGCTAAGTTTAGACAAATAGCTGACGAAGTAGGCGCGTATTTACTCGCAGATATTGCTCATATTGCTGGCTTAGTAGCTACCGGGCTGCATCCTAACCCATTGCCTCATTGTCATGTAGTTACAACCACTACTCATAAGACTTTGCGGGGGCCTAGAGGCGGTTTGATTTTGACAGGGGACGAAGAATTAGGCAAAAAGTTTGATAAATCAGTTTTTCCTGGGACTCAAGGCGGCCCTTTAGAACACGTTATTGCCGGGAAAGCGGTAGCTTTTGGCGAAGCTTTGAAACCAGAATTTAAAACTTACTCGGCGCAAGTAATTGCCAATGCTCAAACTATGGCAACACAATTACAAAATAGAGGCTTTAAAATTGTTTCTAATGGCACGGACAATCATTTGATGTTAGTTGATTTGCGCTGCATCGGCATGACTGGCAAAGAGGGAGATAGATTAGTTAGCGGTGTGAATATTACTGCTAATAAAAATACCGTTCCCTTTGATCCACAATCGCCTTTTGTAACTAGCGGCTTGCGTCTAGGTACACCCGCAATGACAACTAGAGGCATGGGAGCAACCGAATTTACCGAAATTGCCAATATAATTAGCGATCGCTTGCTTAATCCTCAAGATGAAACTGTAGCTCAAGATTGTCTAATTCGAGTCGCGGCATTATGCGATCGTTTTCCTTTGTACCCCCACCTCACAATTCCTGTACCTGCCCTAGTTTAAATACTGTAGAGACGTTGCGTTGCAACGTCTCTAATTGGTAATTGGTAATTGGTAATTGGTAATGGGGAATTGGTAATTGGTAATTGGTAATTGGTAATTGGTAATTAATCTAAAAAATATTTATGAGTGCAGAAATAATTTGTGTGGGAACAGAGTTATTGCTAGGTAGCATACTTAATAGTAATGCTCAGTTTTTAGCTACTCAATTAGCACTTCTGGGGATTAGTCACTATTACCAAACAGTAGTTGGCGATAATCCGAGCAGAATTAAGCAAGTTGTAGAAATTGCGATTTCTAGGACAGAAGACGCTACAAAAAAAGCCCAAGTGCTAATTTTTACTGGTGGACTTGGCCCTACGCCTGACGATCTTACCCACGAAACTTTAGCAGATTTTTTTGGTGTAGCTTTAGTAGAGCATCCCGAAATTATTGCCGATATTACCAATAAATACGCCCAGCGCGATCGCCTGATGACCCCTAGCAACCGCAAGCAGGCGCTACTACCTCAAGGTGCGAAGATTTTGCCCAACGAGAGCGGCACTGCCCCTGGAGTCATCTGGGAACCCCAAGCTGGACTAATTATTTTTACCTTTCCTGGCGTACCTTCAGAAATGCACCAGATGTGGACTCAAAGCGCTGTACCTTACTTGCAAAGTCGCGGCTTTGGACAACAAATTATCTACAGCCAGACTCTAAAGTTTTGGGGAATTGGCGAGTCGGCTTTGGCTGAAAAAGTAGCGCCCTTTTTTGACCTATCTAACCCCACCGTTGCGCCCTATGCCAGTATGGGAGAAGTCAAGTTGCGGGTTTCGGCGTTAGCTCCTTCTATCGCCCAAGCACAGGAAATAGTACAGCCTGTAGCCGAAAAGTTAAAGCTAATTGCTGGAAAACATTACTTTGGCGCGGATGATGACACCTTAGCGTCGGTTGTGGGACAGTTACTAATTGCCTCTAATCAAACTCTCAGCGTGGCGGAGTCTTGCACGGGCGGCGGCTTAGGACAAATGCTAACTACTGTATCTGGAAGCTCTCAATATTTTATTGGTGGCATAATTTCCTACGACAATCGGGTAAAAACTGATTTGCTCAAAGTCGATAGTCAAGATTTGGCGGATATTGGCGCTGTGAGTGCCGTCGCCAGCGAGCAAATGGCGGTGGGAGTTCAAAATCTGCTGGGTACTACCTGGGGCTTAAGTATTACGGGTATTGCTGGCCCCGATGGCGGTAGCGATGATAAACCTGTAGGTCT
>CAJQOK010000101.1 GCA_905479905.1 uncultured Aliterella sp. | reverse complement strand
GTGTTTGAGTCAAGGTTGCGCTTTAGAGCTAAAAACTGTGCAACACCTCTTAGAGCAAGGTTTGATTTGGGGTGAAAAGTTAGCAAAAACTACTCCCCAGGGCTATGTAATTATTGGGGAATGTGTTGTTGGGGGAACTACTACCGCCCTTGCTGTTTTGACAGGCTTAGGAATTGCAGCAGCAGGAAAAGTTAATAGCAGTCACCCAGTTTGCAATCATGCTCAAAAATGGGAAATAGTCCAAGCTGGATTAAAACAGGCAAAATTGTTAGGAAAAGATACTTTTAGCGATCCATTACAATTAGTTGCAGCTATAGGCGATCCTATGCAAATTGTAGTTGCAGGAATGGCAATTTCTGCCAGTCGCTCCGGCGGAGTTTTACTCGCTGGCGGGACGCAAATGTTGGCGGTTTATGCGTTGATTAAAGCTATTGTCAAAGCTTTCGATTTAGCTTGGCAACCGACGCAAGTTGTCGTGGGGACAACCCGTTGGGTAGCAGAAGATCCGACGGGAAATACTGTTAAACTAGCGGCAGAAGTAGCTAATGTACCGCTAATTGCTACCCAACTAAGTTTTGCTCTTTCTAAGTACGAACAACTCCAAGCTTACGAAAGAGGCTTTGTAAAAGAGGGTATGGGCGCAGGTGGTGCTTGTATTGCTGCTAATTTAACTCAATCGTGGCAGCAAGTAGAAATGCTCCAAGCTGTTGAAAGTTTGGTAGGTAAGTATTTGGCTAGTTAGGTAAAAATATTTTTGGCGTTGCTGAAAGAGTTATGATTTTTCCTCATCTCTACTCTCCTATCTCCCTCATTGAGAATTGTTCATTAAAATTACTACCAATTACCAATTACCAATTACCAATTACCAATTACCCATTACCAATTACCCATTACCAATTTAGTGAATTCTTTGAGCAAGTATTTGTTCTTCTAAAGCAGCAATTCGGTTGTAAGCGGCGGTTAGTTGGGCTGTCAGCCTGCGGATTTGAATTTCTGGTGTTAATTCTTTTTCTCCAGACTTGTGCGCGTCTTTGGAGCTATTATCGGCAAGAACATCTTTATGTTCCATTGCTGGCTGATGATTGCTGTAACCTAAACTTGGGTAGCGCCCAGTATTTTCTGTAGTTAAAATGTTGCCATTCCCATCAGGCATTGGTGTTAAACGGCACTCTGACAAAGCATCGGTAACTTGACTATTTAGTTGATCTACGACTTGATATAAGGCATCTACTTTTTGACTTAAAGTTGTAACCTGTTTTTGTAATGGCTCCATTTTCTCACCTCACTGCCAGTAGCGATTTATTTTTTATTATCCTAAATAATCACTTGAGTAAGTATGGCTTGCTTACAAAACTTTTCCTGATCACAAAACTTTTGTTTTTGTCAATACCTCAATTTGCTAAACATGAAAAAGTAATGTTTGCAACGCTTAGTCATATTGTTTTGTATTTGAAGCTTAAAACAAATTTTAAGTTTTGGATATAAAAATACTTTAACTGAAGGCTAACTCACTGCTTTAGGATAGCTTGAATCGCACTTATCCCGCATCAATATGTATTATTACTTAGGCTGTTACATTTTAGGTAACCGTTCAATCTATTTTTTTCCAGCCATACTAGCAGCAATTACATTGTTTCATTGATAAAACCCGTGTTTTTTAAAGATGTCCGCGATTATCAAATATTGTGCTTACCTAGTTTTCTATTTTTAAGGATTAGTACAAAAGATTGGACGTTTTTATGTAGTTACTTTCTTTTTTGCCTTAAACTTGTTTGGATCGCTTAGGTATCTAGACAACCAATTAATAGCTGAATTCAGGTTTTTAAATAAAATCCTAGGATTATAAATCTACCTTGTTGTCTAATATTTGCTCTGACTTTACAACAGTAGTAATTTTAAAATCATAAAGTTTTCAATATAATTTCTAGCACTTTATATAGTTAAATAAAGATAACTATTAAAACAAGTTAGGAACTATAGCGCAGTCACCACATAAAAAATGTATAAAGATTTACATTTTTTACTTAATAATTCCCTGTGGATTTATTTTACAAGCCCTGATTTAACTATTGATATGTAATAGATATTTACTTGAAAGTGTAACAAAGGATAGTCATAACAAAAAGAATAGTCAAATAAGAAAATTAGCTAGTTGATAAACTAAATTAAAGCTAAGCAAAGTCTAGAAAAAAGGAAGTAAATATGACTAGAGTAGTGCAGGAAAAATCTGTCTCACCTTCTCAAGAGCGATCGCTAATTCTGTGGTTTGATCAAGTAGGCATTAGCGACATTGGCTTAGTAGGTGGAAAAAATGCTTCTCTAGGCGAAATGATCCAGCAATTAGTCTCTAAGGGGGTAAAAGTTCCTAATGGTTTTGCAACTACAGCTTATGCTTTTCGTTATTTTATTGAGAAAGCTGGATTAAAAGCACAATTAAGCAACTTGTTTGCTGACTTAGATGTAGATGATGTAAATAAGTTGCAGCAAATAGGTAAACAAGCAAGAGCGTTGATTATGCACACCGCATTTCCTGTAGAACTAACAGATGCGATCGCTAAATCTTACTTGCAATTATGTCAAAAGTATGGTACAGATACCGATGTTGCAGTACGTTCTAGCGCTACGGCGGAAGATTTACCTGATGCTAGTTTTGCTGGACAACAGGAAACTTATCTCAACGTTCATAGTACCCCAGGAGTTTTAGCAGCTTGTCATCGTTGCTTTGCTTCTTTATTTACCGATCGCGCAATTTCCTATCGCCATCATAGAGGCTTTGACCACTTAGATGTAGCGCTTTCAGTCGGGGTGCAAAAAATGGTACGTTCCGATTTAGCTTGTTCTGGGGTAATGTTTTCTATCGACACCGAAACAGGCTTTAAAAATGCTGTGCTGCTATCTGCGGCTTATGGATTAGGGGAAAATGTCGTTCAAGGTGCGGTAAATCCTGATGAATACAGTGTATTTAAGCCGACTTTAAAACAAGGATTCCGCCCAATTTTAAAGAAAAGAGTAGGTAGTAAAGAGTTAAAAATGGTTTACGATGACGGCTCTAAGTTTACTAAAAATATATTGGTAGACGAAGCAAGCCGCGCTCAATATGCCCTAGAAGATGAGGAAATTTTACAACTAGCAAAATGGGCGTGTGTGATTGAAGATCATTACAGCCAAATCCATAACCAATATACCCCAATGGATATGGAATGGGCAAAAGATGGGATAACTGGGGAATTATTTATCGTTCAAGCTAGACCAGAAACCGTACAGTCGCAAAAATCCCAAAATATCTTACGCAGTTATCATTTTACTTCAAAAGATGCGCGATCGCCTTTAATTATTGGTCGCAGTGTGGGAGAAGCAATTGGTCAAGGAGCAGCTAGGATTGTTGTAGATATTAACAAAATCGATCAATTTCGCACTGGAGAAGTGTTAGTTACCCACCGTACTGATCCCGATTGGGAACCAATTATGAAAAAAGCAAGTGCGATCGTTACTAATTCTGGTGGGAAGACTTGTCATGCTGCAATTATTGCTAGAGAAATGGGGATTCCGGCAATTGTGGGAACTAATAACGCTACAGAAGTTCTAAAAAATGGTCAAGAAATAACTATTTCCTGCGCTGAAGGTGAAGAAGGAAGGGTTTATGGGGGATTGTTACCTTTTGAAGTTAGGGAAGTACCTTTAGAAAACTTACCCCGCACTCGGACTAAAATTTTAATGAATGTGGGAAATCCCTCCGAAGCTTTTGGTTTTTCGGCTATTCCTAACGATGGGGTAGGATTGGCGCGGTTAGAATTTATTATTGCTAACTATATCCAGGTGCATCCACTGGCTTTAATTCACTACGACAAGCTAGAAGATGAAACTGTTAAAGCAAAAATTGCCAAGCTTACGCAACTATACGAATATAAACCCCAGTATTTTATCGATAAATTAGCACGGGGAGTAGCAACGATCGCGGCGGCATTTTATCCTAACCCTGTAATCGTGCGGATGAGCGACTTTAAAACCAACGAATACGCTAATTTACTCGGTGGGAGACAATTTGAACCAAAAGAAGAAAATCCGATGCTTGGTTGGCGGGGTGCAAGTCGCTACTATGATGAACGTTACAGCGAAGCTTACGCCCTAGAATGTTACGCCTTAAAACGGGTACGCGATGAAATGGGTTTAACAAACGTTATTCCGATGATTCCCTTTTGTCGTACTCCTGATGAAGGTAAGCGCGTAATTGCAGAGATGGCGAAACACGGTTTAGAAAGAGGTGTTAACGGGCTAGAAGTTTATGTAATGTGCGAATTGCCAAGTAATGTAATTATGGCAGAAGAATTTAGCCAAGTATTTGATGGCTTTTCCATTGGTTCTAATGATTTGACGCAACTAACCCTAGGCTTGGATAGAGATTCGGCTTTAGTGGCGCATTTATTTGATGAACGTAACGAAGGAGTAAAAAGAATGGTACAAATGGCGATCGCAACGGCTAAAAAGAATCATCGCAAAATTGGTATTTGCGGTCAAGCACCCAGCGATTACCCAGAGTTTGCTAAATTTTTAGTAGAGCAAGGTATCGATTCTATTAGTCTCAATCCTGATTCGGTACTCAAGACTTTGCTCGTAGTAGCGGACGCAGAAAAGGTATCTTAGTCTGAATACTCTTTGAGCTAAGAAGTCTTGTAATATGTTCTTGTCTAACAAGCGTCCTAACTCAACTCCCTGGTTTTGGATTGGTTTAGTAGGCATATTTTTATTTTCAATAATCCTACGATTTTGGGGATTAGGGCGCTTTAATACCTTTGTTTTTGATGAAGTTTACTATGCCAAGTTTGCCAACAACTACCTAACCAATACCAAGTTTTTCAACGCTCATCCGCCCTTAAGTCAGTATATTATTGCGATTGGGATGTGTATTGGTAGC
>CAJQOK010000100.1 GCA_905479905.1 uncultured Aliterella sp. | reverse complement strand
ATTTTTAATCGAAGCGCCAGAACTATTAGAAAATATTGAGCGCGATTTGTACAGCTTAGGGGAAGATCGTAGCAACGCTAAAGTACACAACTTAATGCGAATGACGCATACGCTTAAAGGATCGGCGGCTTGTGTTGGGTTAGAGACAATTAAAACGGTGGCGCATTATTTAGAAGATGTATTTAAAACTCTTTATAACCCCGAAGTAGTTATTGATTCTGAACTAGAAGAATTGTTATTTCAAATTTATGAATGCTTGCGCCTCCCTTTAACTGCTGAACTTACAGCTAATACTATTGATGAAGCAGCCATTCTCAATCGCGCCGCCGATGTATTTGCTCTATTGCAAGTAAAGTTGGGCGATTTCTTTAATAATGAAGCGGTGATGCCAACATCTGCCGAATTAGGGTTTGATATTACAGAGTCAATTTTTACAACCGGAGTCAGCAAAAGGCTAAAGGAATTAACCACAGCTTTAGAAAATCCGGAAGTAGAAAGTATAGCTTTGCTATTGCAAGAACAAGCTACCGTATTTATGGGACTAGCGGAATCGTTAGGTTTACCAGGTTTTGGCGCGATCGCACTTGCTACCCTAACCGCCCTAAATACGCACCCCGATCAAGCTGTAACTATTGCCCGTATTGCCTTAGTAGACTTTGAACAAGGACAAGAAGCAGTAATAAAAGGCGATCGCACTTCCGGTGGCGAACCAAGTTTGGCGCTTCAAGAATGGGCGATTAGCAACCAATCTCTACCAGAATTGGATAGTTTGCCCGATCCAGCACTTTTAGAGCAGTTGATTAGTGACGAAGTAGAAGACGAGCTTTTTACGAGTAATGCCGATAACTGGGACTTTGGGGAAGAATCTCTAGAGTTATCAATGGATGGAGTATTTGGTAATTTAGTTGAAACCTCAGTAGAGGATGAAGTATTTGGCAGCTTAGTTGAAACCCCAGCAGAGGATTTTGAGCCAAAACCAGAACGTTCTAAAGAACCCCTAGTAGCACCTCCTGCCCAAATTCGGGTTGAAATCGCCAAACTTCAACGCCTCAATTATTTGTCTGGCGAAATGCTCACCAATCAAAACCGCCAAATTGCCGCCGATGAACGCATCCAAGAAACAATCAATTCATTGCAGCAGCAATTAGCCCAACATCAAAAAAACCTTAAACAAATCCGCGAATATTGGTCGGATTTGATGTTAGAACCGCAAACTAACGCTAATAATGCCTTATCAGCAGATGTTTATCACGAATTTCAACCTTTATTAGATTTAGCCTGGGATGATTCGGTACAAATTGCTGAAACTATTGAAGAAGTAGATTTATTTAGCGCTTCCTCAAGTCAAATCCTGGAAAAACAACAACGGCTATTAACTAACGTCCGCGATGACTTGCTTTCTGCTCAAATGTTACCTGTGGGAGAAATATTTAATCGCTTTTATAGAGTATTGCAACAATTGGTTGCTGGACATGGAAAACAAGCCCAATTAGAAATTAGTGGGACAGAAATATTAGTCGATAAAGCAATTGCCGAAAAGCTCTACGATCCTTTACTGCACTTGGTTCGTAATGCCTTTGATCATGGGCTAGAAAGTAGCGAAACCCGCACCCAAGCTGGCAAACCAGAGATTGGGGAAATATTTATCAATGCCTACAAACAAGAGCGTTGGACGGTGATAGCTGTAGGAGATGATGGTAAAGGGTTAGATTTTGAGAAGATAGGCGATCGCGCTTTAGAACTAGATTTAATTGCCCCCGAACAAGCCCAAAGCATTACCGAAGACAAATTAATCGATTTATTATTTACGCCAGGATTTACTACCGCGTCTCAATTAAGCGATTTATCGGGGCGCGGAATTGGTTTAGATGTAGTTCGCACCCAAATAGAAGCCTTGCAAGGCACAATTACTGTGCGATCGCAAGCAGGGCAAGGTACAACATTTTTACTGCAAATTCCGATCAGCCTCAAAATTGCTAAAGTTTTGGTGGTAGAAGTAGGCGATCGCCTGTGCGGTTTTATTAGCGAAGCGGTTGAGCAAATTATCATCCCTCAAACTGACCAAATTAAACATTGGCATGATGGTCAAAAAGTTTGGCAACCACCAGAAAACGGCGCAATAGTACCTATTCGTAAACTATCAACAATTTTGCAATCTGGCGATAGCAGTGTCGGCGATCGCCCTACGGTACTTTTACTACGTCAAGGTACAGAATTAGTAGGGCTAGAAGTTGATCGCGTTATTGGCGAACAAGAATTAGTCATTAAACCCGTAGGTAAACTAATTACTCCGCCAAGTTATGTATTAGGGTGCTGTGTCTTAGCAGACGGGCGTTTGAGCTTAATGCTTGATAGTAGCGCCTTAATCGCTCAGTTACCACCAATCGTTATTAGTACCCAACCAACTCCATACAATAATCAGTCCCAAATTTTGCTTATAGATGATTCGGTTACTGTGCGTCACAACTTAGCTTTAATGCTGCAAAAAGTAGGTTATCAAGTATGGCAAGCTAAAGATGGAACCGAAGCTGTCGCCCAAGCCTTGCTGCATCCAACTATCAATTTAATAATTTCTGATGTTGAAATGCCGGGAATGAATGGATTTAAGTTTTTAAGCCATCGGTTGCAAGACTCTGTGCTGCAACAAATTCCGGTAATTATGCTGACTTCTCGTAGTAGCGACAAGTATAGACAGATTGCCCAAGAATTAGGCGCTAATGCTTACTTAACTAAACCTTATATAGATGGAGAAGTTTTAAATGCGATCGCAAGTTTAATTGAAAATAACCCTAATCCAGCTATTTAGTCTTAAAATTCTTTCAAGTAACTCTAAGTAATATGTTTAATTTCAAACAAAATAGTAAGTTTAATTGGTCGATTGCTGCTACTTCTTTAGCAATTTCTGGATTAGCGCTAAATTTCCCGGCGATGGCGGCTTCTGTACCCTCTAGTTACCTCAATGATTATCGTTATTGCTCTGCGCGATTATTAGCCCTCAACGTCTCCGCCGAAGCTGTCTCAACTGCTTGCGCCAACGCTTTGTATCCCAAAAGATTAGCTACTTGCGTCTACGACATTCAAAGGCAAACAAATATATTAGCAACCGATGCTTTAGCTACTTGCACTCAAGTTAGACAGCCGGATGAATTGGCTACTTGTGTAGTGGGAATTAGTGTTAATAGCCAAGAGGAGACAATTCCCGAAGTGCTTAATTATTGCCGTCTTAGCTTGCTACCAGTACGCTTTGCTGAATGTGTAGTTGGTTTGCGCAGAGAGATTGATGTTACACCTATTCAGGCGATGAATACTTGCATTGATGGTAGCGATCGCGCGATTATTCCGGTAATATCTAGACCTTAGTTAGTAAGCACAGCAAAGCCAAAATCCCGCCAATTAGGTAAAAAGTAGCTACTACCTGAACTTCCGACCAACCCGAAAGTTCTAGATGATGGTGTAAGGGAGCCATTTTAAATAACCGCTTACCTACTCCATCTTCGCCTTTTGTGGCTTTGTAATAACTTACCTGTGCCATTACTGAAAGAGTTTCGACAAAAAAGATCCCACTCAATACAAATAATGCCCACAATGTATTAGTTAATAGCGCTACGGAGGCTAAAGCGCCCCCCAAAGCCAAAGAACCCGTATCGCCCATAAAAACCCGCGCCTTGTTGCGATTGTGGACGAGAAACCCCATACAGCTACCGCTCATGCAAGCACAGAAGGTCATTAATCCGGGGTGACTTGGTGCAACTAATACTCCTAATCCCAATAATGCGATCGCACTTGTCCCGGCGGCTAAACCATCAACGCCATCAGTTAAATTAGTTGCATTGCTCTCTGCTACCAATACAAACACTGCCAATAGCCAAAATAGCAAGCCTAAAGGCAATACAACTTTAAAAGGTAGCGCAATATCAGTAATATCACTGTGACTCCACGCCAGCCACAAGCAAAACAGCACAGCAAAGCCAATTTGTAAAGCTAATTTTAGTTTGGGCGAAATGCCTTTATTAGACTTGTAGCGCAAAATTTGCCAATCATCTAACCAACCAATCAGCGCGTAACCCATTGTCAAGGCAGACACCGCCAATACTTCCGCCTTCCACCCCGACAATAATATCGCAAAAATAATTGCTACCGGGACAAAAAACACCCCGCCCATAGTGGGAGTACCAGCTTTTTTTAAATGAGCTTGGGGCCCGTCTTCTCTAACAATTTGCCCAGTTTTCAGCCTTACTAGCATCGGAATTACCCAGTAGCCTAGCAATGCTGTAGCGATCGCACAGAGCAAAAAAGGCAAACTTAGCGAATTTAGTTGCCAAGGTAAGCGACTGGCGATCAAATCCCTCGTCAACGCCCCACCGCTCAACACTATACTCAGAGTTACAAGTAAGCTAGTTCCCGAAAGATCGAATAATGAGCTAGGAGATTTTGCTTCCACAATATTTTTTTAGATCGGTACTTAGCAAGTAAGAAGCCCTAAGTAATTTCTCAAAGCTTC
>CAJQOK010000099.1 GCA_905479905.1 uncultured Aliterella sp. | reverse complement strand
ATGGTCGATTTGCTCGAAGCTGATGCCTTAATTTTGCACCTCAACCCCCTACAAGAGTGTATTCAAACTAAAGGAGATAGGAATTTTCGCGGTTTGCTTGACAAGATTAGCATTTTATGTAACAAGTTACCTGTGCCAGTAATTGCTAAAGAAGTAGGTAACGGGATTTCGGCAGTAATGGCAACTAAACTCTTGGAAGCGGGAGTAAAAGCAATTGATGTAGCTGGAGCAGGGGGGACATCTTGGGCAAAAGTAGAAAGTGAAAGAGCCGAAACCCTCTTGCAAAGGCGCTTAGGTATGACTTTTGCTGATTGGGGTTTGCCTACAGCCGAGTGTATTAGAAGCATTTGCGCCGTCGCGCCAGAAATACCTTTAATTGCTTCTGGTGGCTTGCGTCATGGCTTAGATATCGCCAAGGCTTTAGCGTTAGGCGCAGATATTGGAGGAATGGCATTACCCTTTTTACAGGCGGCGGCTCAATCGGAAGCTGCTCTAGATGAGTTGGTTGAGGTGTTGATTGCCGAAATGACAACGGTGCTATTTTGTACGGGAAATGCCACGATAGAGCAACTAAAATCATCGTCAGCTTTGCAAGGGCTAACAGGAGAGGTTGCCTAACCCACGAATTTGCAAAACTTTAAGTTAGATTGGTGGTTTATCTTACTGGCAGCACAACGTAAACATAGTTAGCTGTTAGCTAACCGTTAGGAATATCAAAATGCGTAATTTTATTAAACAAACCTTTACAAGTGCGATCGGCAGCGTGCTAGGACTATTTATTTTTTTTGGACTGGGAACCGTAGGATTGATAGGACTGCTAATCGCCGCAGGTCAAGATAACAGTACCCAAGTAAAAAATAAATCGGTATTGGTATTAGATTTAGCGCTAAATATTACTGATTCTAAGCCCAATTCTAGCAGCAGCGCCGCTTTGCAAGAAGCACTATCAGGAGAAGATAGAAATAGAGTTACGCTGCGTACTGTTTTAGATACCTTAGAAAAAGCTAGGCGCGATCCGCGCATTGTTGGTATTTACTTAGATGGTAGTAGAAGTAGTGAAGAAAGTGACACAGGCTTTGCCACACTTAAGGAAGTAAGATCCGCTTTAGAAAAATTCCGCGCCGCCGGAAAAACTATCGTTACTTACAATGTGGAATGGAGCGAACGAGATTATTATCTTAGCTCTGTAGCAAATAAGATTATTATCAATCCATTGGGAGCGATGGAGCTTAACGGTTTAAGTTCTCAACCAATGTTTTTAGCCGGAGCGTTAGAAAAGTACGGCATCGGGATTCAAATTATCCGAGTTGGCAAATTTAAAGCCGCCGTTGAGCCATTTATTTTAACTAAACTAAGTCCAGAAAACCGCCAGCAAACTGAGAGATTATTGGGGGATGTATGGGGAGAATGGCAAAGCGCCGTTAGCAAAAGCCGCAATGTCACCACTAGCAAGTTGCAGCAAATCGCCGACAATCAAGGCATACTTGAAGCTAGTGCCGCCAAAAGTAATGGTTTAGTTGATAAAGTCGCGTATTTTGACGAAGTTTTGGGCGAACTTAAGCAGTTAACGGGTAGTAAAGCCGAAGAACGAACCTTTGAGCAAGTTAGTTTAGTAGATTACTCTGAAGTTTCTGGGAAATCTTTGGGTGTAGAGCGCAACTCAAAAAATCATATTGCGGTTGTTTACGCTGAAGGTACGATTGTAGATGGACAAGGTGGAGTAGGAGAAGTAGGAGGCGATCGCTTTGCGCGGATATTTCGCAGGTTGCAGCAAGATAAAGCTGTAAAGGCGATCGTTTTGCGTGTCAATAGTCCGGGGGGTAGTGCGACGGCTTCAGAAGTCATGCAGCGCGAAATTAAGCTTGTAGGTAAAACAAAACCTGTAATTGTCTCTATGGGTGACGTGGCTGCTTCAGGTGGTTACTGGATTGCAACTGACGCTAACCGCATTTTTGCTGAACCAAATACAATTACTGGCTCTATTGGAGTGTTTGGAGTATTGCCAAACTTTCAAAAACTGGCAAATAATAATGGCATCACTTGGGATGTAGTCAAAACTGCTAAACTGGCTGACAGTCAAACTGTTACTCGTCCTAAATCTCCTCAAGAATTGGCAGTTTATCAAACTTCTGTAAACCGACTTTATAGTTTGTTTTTGAGTAAAGTTGCCCAAGGGCGTAATCTTCCAGCCCAAAAAGTAGCAGAAATTGCCCAAGGTCGGGTATGGTCGGGAGTAGCAGCAAAAGAAATTGGCTTAGTTGATGAAATTGGCGGTGTTGATGCAGCGATTAGTTACGCGGCTAAACAGGCAAAGTTAGGCAATGATTGGCAAGTAACAGAGTATCCCGCAGTCCGCAGCTTTGAACAACGTCTACTCGGACAATTAGGCAACGAGGCGCGCTTAAGATTGGGCGGTGAGACAATCAAGTCAACAGATTTGCTGACGGCGGAGTTTGGAAAACTACAACAAGAGCTAAAAGTATTGCAATCAATGAACGATCCCTTGGGGGTTTATGCTCGTTTGCCGTTTAATCTCAAGATTGAATAAATAAATATCTGCTTTAACCAAACGCATACCAGGTAATAAGTAAAATCACGGTTGGTATTTTAAAACTATACCTATAGAATTAGGAAAAGTCAAATATATAAACGCGATGGCACACATCTACCTATGGACATAAAAAATAAGCGTCTGGCACTATTAGTAATTTCTTGTAGTGCCGTAGGTGTAATTCTAGGCGGTAGTGCTAGTTTGGCAGACAGCAATCAATGTTGGGAATCTCAAGAGGTGACAAATGATTGTCTAACTACTGAGCCATTAGTTAAAACTATGCAGGGCATGAGTACGGGTTTAATTGCTGGATTTACCGCCGCCGTAGTAGCGGCTTTGCAAATCAAACACGACGAATGAAGTTTAATTTCTAAACTTTAACGCTAATTATCCCTGCGATCGCTGCTGCTACAGCCGAGGTAAAAGCCGAACCAAATAACCACCAAGCTGCGGTTTCTTCTACCTTTTGAATTGCGTGCGCTTGAACAATAGCTTGTTGTTTGCGGGTTGGCTCGATTAATTGTTCTAATTCTTGACTAAGTTGGATTGATTTGTCTTCAGTGTGGGAAGGTTGAAGTACCGCAAGTATAGTTTCTGGTGCAGATTTTGGCGGTTGTTGTCCCCATAGCTGTAGCCAATAAGTTTCTAACTGCTCCATAGCTTGATTGACATCGTTTTTAGAAAAGTCTGTGCGGCTACTAACTAAGTCTACAAAAGTTTGCCGCCCAATGTTTTGAATCTAGTGATCGCGCGCGATTGATTGCATTTCTGGTTCGACAATCAACTTTTCAAATTCTCTTTGGAGTTGGTGACGATCTTCAACGGGTATAATCGCGCTTCTAAATTCTCGAATTATTCCCACCGACTGCAACGCCGATTTTTGTTAACTTCGCTTCTATGATTGATAATACTTTTGCCTCCCTTGATAACTCTCTCTAACGACCGAAAAATAGCTTTTAACTGCACATACTAAACTTTTAGCCGATTAAAAACGGTAATTGCGATCGCGCACCCAAAGACTGACGGGTACGCCATAACCGCCCTCATTTACCTTAATTTCCACTACTAGCGACTGCTTTTGTCCTCTTTGCGCCTGCATAATAGCTTGGTTAATTTCTTGTTGCTGAGATTCGGGGAAGTAATAAGTTTCCAATCCGTAGCGAACCATATTAGCTGCGCCTTTGCCTTTTAGAGCTATCTGATTAGCTGGTAAAGATGTTGGGCTACTGCCACTCACTCTTACAGGTTTCCAAGCTAGAGGCGGCTGTTTTGCCCCCTCTGGTGGCGATTCTAAGATTACATACAACTCTGTCTCTGAGTCTAAGTAGTCTACATTTTTATTTTTTTGCTGCTTACTTATTTCTTGCCAACCGGGAAGCTTTTTTAAGGTTTCTAGGCGAGAAATGTCATAACTTAAGGTTTGGGAATAACCCCGCAATGGATCGTAAGGATCTACAGGAATCGTCTGTAATATCACAGTTTTGCCTGTAATGTGCGTGTAAACTGATTGGGCGGGGGGAACCAATATTAGCCCGATTTGCAGTAGCAGAGGTACAGCAAACCGCCATAAAGGTAGCGATCGCGTTTCTTGATTTTGCGTCATAAAAACCTCTTAAGTTTTAATTAGTAGGATTGCCAAAAGTTCTGACATATTTCTCAAACCACAGCCCAATTGCAATTACTCCAACTCCACACAAGACAAAGACTAAAGACTTGAGCAGTAATCCAGTATTAGCTAAGAAAAACCAATTTAAAATTCTACAAATTAGTAACAACAATCCGAACCAAAAAGCGCCTCTTTGCCCGTGCGTTAAGCCTTCTCTCATCAAGCCAATTGAAAGCAGAAATAACATTGCGTTAAATGCAAAGGTTGCTAATTCAGGAATTGGCGCAACGAAAGTATGCCAGAGCGGGATTAAAGCAGTAATACCTATTAATAAACCGACAACTATTGTTATCAAATCTTGAGAACGTAACGGGCGATGTCTAGTCATTTTTTGTCCTAAACGTACCCATTGCCAAACTCCAATTATGATTAAAGCTAAAAGGCTTATTAACGGAAACAAATTTACCTTTGATAAATCCGTTTGTGAAGATTCGCGCGCCCAATTATTCCACAAACTATAGAAAGAAAACGAGTAAAATACACCTGCTAAGTAAATAAGCGCAAGATTTTGAGAAATTGCCCTAAAAGACTTTGATATCGCTCGATTTTCTCTAAAGTCGTCGTAACTCCATAACAGTATTGGCGGTAATGCAAAGAAAAGCGCGATCGCCCAACCTAATATTTGTAGCGTAGATAAATTGAATAATCTACCTATTCCGTAGCTGTAGAAATATACATTACCCATCAAAGCTGAGACAATTGCGATCGCACTAAGCGCAAATATCCACCGCGATTTACATAAGTAAGCTAAAGGTACAAACATTATGCAAGCAATTATAGGCATATGTTCCCCTAATACAGATGACCAGGTAAGTTTTTGATACAGCCAAGGACTATCAAATGAACTATTGATAGCAAATCCCCATTGACCAATCCAAATTAGCAGAATAGCGAGTAAACTTAATGTAGTTAAGCGCAAGCTATAAGCCATTACTAATACACCAATCCCCCAAGCAAACATTAATTCATAAAATTGATTATCGACATGATAAATCTGCCCCATTAGTGCTATATTTGCGCCTAATATCAAGGCTCCTAAAAGTAGCAATCCATTACCAATGCGCTGGTTAGATTCTCTTGATTTTCTCCAAATATAAAATCCTGTAGTGTTTACACTTACAAATAAGCTTAGGAGTAACAAAACTTTGAAAGGTTTTGATAACTCTTGCCAGTTAGAGGCTACAAAAGTAATTATTCCTAAACCAACTAAAATACATCCAAGTCCGATTAAAACCATGACAAATAGGTTTCGAGAAGATGTATCAAGCGCATTAAATTGATAGCGTTGTGCTAGTTGTTCGTGTTGGGAATCATTAATTATTCCTTCGGTGCGCCATACTTCCGCTTCTTGGCGTAATTGGCTACGAAACTTGTCTGTAGTCATAAATGCCTCCTTTTTTATCAACAAAATGTTAATAAATTAAAAGTTTTATTAATCTGAAAGCTATATTGGTTTTATTGTCAAACTATAAATAGTATAAAACTTCTCTAGCTGTGACACTTTAGATGGTGGTGTATTTCTTTTGTCTAAACTATCTAGGCAAAATATTATTGAACTGGTAATACTTTTAACTCTTTATATCCTGTCTGCGTGTCAATAGTTCTAATAAAGGTGAAATCTTCACTTAAACCAATAACAATTTCTGCGGTTGTGTAGATAATGCAACCAGTTTCTAAATGTCCGCCGATAGTTTTACCTTGGCAATCGGCTATTGTTATATGTAAATGAATGCCAGTTTTAGCTAATGTGCCATTAAGGGAAAGTATTTCAAATTTGTCTTGTAAAACTGTTGCTTCAGGTTGATTAGCAAAACGAATGCTTGCCTGTTTTAAGCTACCTATTGCTGTTAAAATAAATCCTGCTTTTACGTCTTTTTCTTGAGTGAATATTTCTAAAGCTTGGCGTAAATCTTGTTCGGGTTTGAGTCTTAAGGCAAAAGTTTTCATAGCGCAACATTGGTATATATACGAGGAGAAATTAAACTTATTATAAATATATCCGTATTTATACTATCACTCGTACCTAAATATGCTTCTTAGAATGGGTGAAATTAGCTATTTTTAGGAAAAGTATAATGACTGCACCCTTAGCAGAATGCCAAGACTTGCAAGCACAAGTGGAAAGCATACTTCAGTTATCGCATCAAGAAACAAGTTTGCGATCGCAAGATATAACCCCAGTGCAATCTAGTTTAAGAAAAGCGGTTTCGCCAACCTTTGAAATTGTCTTTGCTGGTGCGTTTAGCGCGGGTAAATCGATGCTAATCAACGCCTTGCTAGAAAGAGAACTGTTATACAGCGCTGAAGGACACGCTACGGGTACAGAATGCTACATTTTTTATGCTGAAGCCGAACAAGAAAAAGTTATTCTGACTTTCTTAAGTGAAGTAGAAATTAGAGAACAAGCAGTAGCGTTATGTCAAAAATTGGGATTAACACCACCGAGTAATATTAATCAAGCTGACATGGTTGATTTGTTGCGTCAAGGATGCGTATTAATTATTCAAAAAGAAGGCGGTGAGAGTAAATCGGAACGCGCCAAACAAGCTAAGGCTTTGATACTTTTGTTAGAAGGATTTGAAGCAAACCGCGATCGCATTCATTCGCTGAACAATGCTACTTACTCAATGGAACAGTTCAACTTTTCCAATCTCAAAGAAGCCGCAGGTTATGCGCGTCGTGGTAGTAATAGCGCTGTCTTAAAGCGGATTGATTACTATTGCACCCATCCCTTATTAAAAGATGGCAATGTTATTATTGATACACCGGGAATTGATGCACCCGTACAAAGGGATGCAGAACTCGCTTATCGTAAAATTGAACACCCCGATACTTCCGCCGTTGTTTGCGTACTAAAGCCTGCGTCTGCGGGAGATATGACGAAAGAGGAAACAGA
>CAJQOK010000098.1 GCA_905479905.1 uncultured Aliterella sp. | reverse complement strand
CCTGAAGATACCAAAATTACCCTATGACCTTGCTGCCGCAACTGACTTAAAACTTCTACCAATGTGGCGATTGTAGATAGAGCAAGCTGCCCAGTTTGTGGTTGAGTCAGGCTAGAAGTGCCAATTTTTATAACTATGGTTTGAGACATTTTCTATAGAAAAACTGTAAAGCGCCAGTTCCTCTATAGTGAGGCTGACGCTTTACGAAGATATTTAGTAGTATTTATGGTTAGAGTCTTTATACGGCTGACTCTATTTCAACTGTATCTATCATTACAGATATCTCTTGAAAATGAGCTACTTGTAATATTTTCTTTAGATTTGATAACTTATATCCTATTTTGTTGCTTTTTGTTTCGCTACAATGGTCGCGCCCAAAAATTTAGACACTAATACTTCAAAATTACGCACGGGATAAGAGCGCACCGCCTCGCCCGGATCGAGCATAGGATCAACTAAAATTGTGAACATTCCCAAGCGATTCCCGGCGATAACATCGGTAAATAAGCGATCGCCTACCATAGCAATTTGGGCTACAGGTAAATCCATTGCCGTAACCGCTTGTCGCAACTTACGCACTGAAGGCTTAACCGCACCTAAAATATAAGGCAAGTCCAAAGAACGAGCAATACCACCAATCCGCACATCGCTAAGGTTGTTACTTACTAGCCATAGCTTAGTTGTGTCGCTAATACTTTTTACCCACTCTCTTAATTCTGGGGAAGCAGAGGTTGTTTTTGTGGGGACAAGAGTTTCATCTACATCTAAAACTAACCCTTTCAGTTGATGTTGCTTGATGATATCGGGAGTCAAACTTAAAATCGAGCTTTGCAGATTCAAGTCTGGCTGTAAGTATTCATTCCATGCCATAGTTGGTTTTAAATAGAGTTTATTGGGCTGAAACTTGTCTGCGAATAGCTACTTGCGCGGCGGTATGTTCGCTTAAAGTTCTGCTAAATACATGAGTACCATCGTAACGGGCAACAAAGTAAAGATAAGGAGTCTTATCAGGGTTAAGGGCGGCTTTCAAACTAGCAATACCAGGGCTTGCTATAGGGGTAGGCGGTAATCCGGGGTTAACATAGGTATTGTAAGGACTTGCTACTTTAATTTGAGCAAAAGTCAATGGTTTTTCTTTAGTTTGGCGAATATTAAGCGCGTACTCTACCGTCGGATCGGTTTGCAATAGCATACCTTTACGCAGCCTAGAGGCAAATACTCCCGCAATGCGCGATCGCTCTTGGGGAACTACAGCTTCTTTTTCGACAATACTTCCCAAAGTTACCCACTCTAACAAGTTTAAATCTGTTTTACTTTTACCTTGTTCGTAAACTGGCAAAGCTACAACTTGAAATTGGTTCAGCATCTGCCTAACAACAATTTCGGGGGTAACGCTATCGCCATTTAATTTGTAAGTATCGGGATACAAAAACCCTTCCAAGTGAGGTAAGTTAGCAGGTAGCCAGGGGTATTCGCTTTTGGGAATTTTCCTTGTTTCTGTCAAAAACTCTTGAGCAGAAAAAAAGCCTTGTTTTTCAAAGTATGCTCCCATTTGCTGCAAAGACCAACCTTCGGGAATTGTAAAACTTAGTTCCACAACTTCACCCCTCCAGATTTGAGCAGCAACAACGGGTAAAGACTGATTGGGAACTATAACATAATTGCCAGCTTTAAAGCCGCCACTAGGTTCTTGTTTTTGCAAATACCGCGCCCATAAACTCCAAGCTTGGCTAGAACGAATTATTCCCGCTTCTTCCAACTGTTGACCAATTTGTTGCGCCGCAGTTCCTGGTTTAACTTGAATAGAAGTTACTTGATCGTGTTTGGTAGGAGAAATTGCCCCATTCCACCAATTCCAACCCAGCCAAGTACCGATTCCCAAGGCTGGGACGAGTAACACTATGAACCACTTGAAAGCTTTTTGCATTGCTTTCATTTTTATTTCACTGCCTGAGTAACGACATTTGCAAGCTCGATTAATCCATCTCGTCAAATAGCTGCTCTTCTAGTAGCGGCTGAATTTTATTAAATTCTTCTTGAGAAAGTAGCTCTGGCTTTCCGGTGGGGGTCATTTTGGCGAAGAAAAGTAAGGGGTCAAGAGGAGTATAAATTGAGTATTCTTGCTCTTGATGATAAAAGTTTGATAGCAATTGCAACTGTTCAGGTTCTAATTCTGAGCCTTCTTCTTCACTTTCTAACGTAAATAGCTCCGCATCTTCCACCGGGGGAAGTTCGCCAGCGACAGTAAGCGCGAAAGCCGTGCGCCGGAGGATCAAGTTTTGTTCAGCTAGTACAGCTTCGGCGGTAGCAAAGATTTGGTCAATAGTTTCGTCATCTTCGATTGGTACGGCTTCTTCCTCATCTCCCTCACCTTGCCAAGCAAAAATTTCGATGGCTGAGTCTTCCGGGAGTAGCAATACATATTCTATATCCCCAACAAATAGCGATCGCTCGATATAACAGGGAAGACTTCGCCCAGTTTCATCAGTAAGAGTGATGGAAGCTGTTGGGGATGGATCGTTTTCTTCAGAGGATGGAAACATAGACGATGGGGGACTGTCAATTTGTTATTAACAGTACCTAAATTACTTGCGCGTTTCTTAGGTACTATTTGTCAGCTTTCAGGATATCACGGGATGCGAACTTAACTACAATTAAGTTAACTAAGGGGAGTCTCCACCTGTAAAGGTTTACTACTGCGTCTTAAGTCTAGCCAGCGTTGTAAGATAATTGCGGCAGCTTTGCGATCGATTAGCCCTTTTTCGATAAACTGCGTAGATTTTTTTTCTAAATTAATTAATTGCTCGGCTTCCACCGAAGTTAGGCGCTCATCTATGTATTCCATTGGCAGGTTTAAAACCTGGGCAAGTTTTGACGCTAGTTTTTGGACTTGTTTAGCCTGATAACCTAGTTCACCCTTCATTGTATAAGGTAAACCAACTACTAAAATTTGAGCGTTGCGCTCTTGCACCAGTTTTTGAAACTGAGCTACATCTAAAGTAAAAGTTTGACGCTCGATGGTAGTTAAACCTGTAGCAATTAAGCCCGTACCGTCGCAGCCAGCTACGCCAATGCGCTTTTTGCCAATATCTAAGCCCAGGGCAGAAATCCTCGGTAACATGGGTTTAAAGTGGTTACTGGTTGCCTAATTCTGATGATGGCAAAGGTTCTATATTCGAGTAACTGCTAGATTCCGATGTTAAGTTAGCAGCTTCGCTAGTTACTTCTATCGGAGACAATTGCTGTTTGGATTGTCCAATCCAAGACATTCCCCCGGCTACTGGTTTACGGGCTGGTTGAAATCCTTGCAACATTTCTGACCATTGCAATCCCTCTAAAGAGGCAAATTTAGACTCGCGCAGCTTGTGGTATACCGAGCGAGACATCATCAGAGTATGTTCTACTCTTTTCGCGCCAATTTGCTCTAAATAATCTTCTCTTTCTTGTTGGTAGTCCGCCGAGGCTAATTGCAAAGATTGAGGTGGCAAATCTTGAGCAATTCGAGCGAGTTGTGACAATAACTCTGGGTACAGCCAAGTATAGGCGGGGTGAACAGTAAGAGTAGCTACGTGAGGCTGCGTACCTTGGCGACACATCCGAATTTGAAAGTAGCCAATGGCAGCTTTGCGTTGGGGTTCAAAAACGTAGCCACTAACTACTTCAAGCTTATTTAACCACTGTTGGTAGGCTTGAACGATGCCACCTAGCAAGCTAGTTTTAAAATCGTCCGCATTGCGGTCAAATACTTGACGCACCAAAGGCGGCATTGAGGCGGTATCAAGTTGATATAGTAATTGAGCATCAGCATTGCTTACAGGCAAAAGATTCGGCAAATCGGGTTCGCGCAACGCCAATTCTTGCAACAAACTAGGGGTAATTTCCCAGTAAGTTTGTTGAGCTAAAGTTTGAAAGCCATTTTGACGATAAACAGCTAAGGAATCTTTATCGTTAATATCAACTTCCAATAACCAAGTTCTAGCTTCGCCTACCATTTCAAAACAGTGGCGTAGTAGCGCTGAACCAACGCCTTGAGCGCCAGATTGAGCATCTACTAATAATCTTTCTACCCGCCAAGTGCTGCGAGTGCGGTTGCAAGGCGAGATTTGAATTGTCCCTTGGACGCGCTTGGCCTGCTCGGCGACATAAATACAAAAATGGTATTGCAGAGGATTGGGAAACAAATTTAAAAACTTTAGC
>CAJQOK010000097.1 GCA_905479905.1 uncultured Aliterella sp. | reverse complement strand
AAGTTATAAGTTAATTTTAGTTTAAGGGTTTTGGGATAATTCCCCGTATGATATATCTTTGACAAATATTTTATTCGTATTGATGGCATAAATATGTCATAAAAAATACTTACTTATCAATCAAGGGTCAAATTGATTTTAGCTAGGGCGATCGCATCCGTCGAATCAATCCCAAATTTTTTTAATGTTTTTGACTTCAAATTCTTGCTATCACAGCAAATTCAGTAGTTGATATTGCCACTGGAGTAATGACGAGGATTATTAGGGCGATCGCGCTGACTAAAATATTTATTGGTTTTGTCATTAATTTAACCAATTTTCTTTAATAATTATTTTAGTAGTAACTCAATTATCAATTTTTTCAACGGAGATAAAAACTATATTTGCTATTAAATTATAGACAGACTGAACAATTTAGCAACAGATAACAAACACTTGAACCGATGATTGTAGCTACCCTCAATTCAATATACTAGACCAACCCAAAGTTAACAGCATGAACAAATTGCTGCACCAAAATAATCCTAAAAGCCACAGTAACGAACTCATTAATTTCGGACTCGATAAATTTACAGCCGTTTTATGTATGAGTTTTTGTCCTTGCCAAAGTTGCCAAAGGCGAAACACGGTATAAACTGTGCCAATTGTTACTACTAAACTTGGCGCTCCTGTACTGCTAGATACTTGCTCCGTTAGAATTTGAACGAGCAGTACAAACAAGTAAAAACCTAAAACCTTTCGAGCCTGGGGATTTTTGAACCATCCTAACCAAGCTATTGTAGGGAGAATCAAACCCAGAGCGATCGCTAATCCTAGCCAAACTCGAATAAAGTTGCGTTCAGTATTGCTGTACTGAATGTTTTGCTGAATGGGCAACACTCCAGTCATTGTCAGCCAGCCCACAAAAATTGTTAGCAATGTGACAGCTAGGACAAAGGAAAGCGTTATTTTCCAGTTCATATTCAGAGACCATACTGCACCGCTTACCCTAAAACTTTTAAGCAAAAGTTACGTCTGTCAAAAGAATGAGATAAATTGTGAATATCAAAGTAGCGGGAGTAGATGCGAATTCATCCGCAAACCCCCAATGAGGGAGTTTCGATAATCCTACATTCTTCGTCCCCCAAGGGCAAAATTGAATCAGGTTTCCCGCTACAAACGACTATAGCTCACCACTTGCCACCATTTGAATAATCCGAGGGATTCCCGGATCGAAGCCTCCCATATCCCAAGACAAAGGATCGCTTGGATCTACCAAGGTTAATTGGTAAGGTGCAAGAGTGACATACACCGCTTTGATATCTGGATTAATCTTCTTACGGTACTGCGCCAAAGCTTCCGAGGGGTGCTTATTTCCCGCCCAACTTTCTGAATCTGTCCAAAAGCAAATTACATCGGCTTTGAACTTATTTTTAATCATCCAGTCGTAAGCAACAGAAGCATCTGTTCCACCGAAGTTTTGATTAGTAGACTTTTTCAACGCCGAACTAAACGTATCTTTGGCGGTAATTCCCAAGTAACGAAAGTCGTTAGCAAAACCACGAATTTCGTAGTTTTTCTCAGCTTTAGCCGTTACTAAAGCCATCGCTGTAGCAATCTCGCAGCAACTCAAACCGACGGAATCTACTACCCCCGAAGACATCGAACCGGAAACGTCTACAGCGTGCATAAACACTTTACCTGTGGGTTCTACAACCTCAAAAGACATTTCTAACGCCTTTTCTAAAATGTCTACAATCCGAGGTACAGGTTGCCAAGTTTTTTGGCTGCGTCCAAGTTTTCCCCCAGATTTGTAGGTTTTTAGCGCTTTGAGAACATCAATAGGGTGGATGCGCCCTTGACGCAGACGATCTTTACTATTTAACGTTGCTTCGAGACGATTTAAGTTAGCAACTCCATCGGTTCGCAATACATCTAATTGAGTTAACGAACCTAAGTTACGCAACATTGCACCAATGGGCATTTCTTCAAACAACAATTGCCATGCGGCTTTATCCATTTTGCCTACAGGTGCAGCCATTTCATGAGTCAAGTGTCCTTGAGAAATAGCTTGAGAAGTTTGCTCAGGATTGCGTTTTAGCCATTCATACCACCAAATCTGAGCAAGAGCAGGTGTAGGAATTTCTTTAGGCAATTCTGTCCATCCTTTAACTACCCACTCAAACAACTGGCGGTGTTCTTCCGTAGGTGGCTTGACGTGGAATAATCGTAAAGCATCTCGGTGAGTAAAACCTTGACGTTGTTGATACTTCAATAGCTGATAAGCCAAGCCTTTGACATCTTCCCGCGATAGCCAAGTTTTGCCCGATTCTCGCACCACTTTACCAAAGCCGCGCATAGATTTTGTATAGCTCAACCATTCGTAGAAATGGCTACCAGTACGAATAACTGTAGAAAATATTTCTTGAAAAGCTTGTTTTGCTTCAGAGCTTTCGCCCATAGAGAGCAGCACCAAAGCCAAAATTGGGGCGCTGTTATTAATTGAGCGACCATCACTAGCATAGACAATTTCTTCAGCTACGCGGGTGGGATTAGATGCGATCGCACTAACCAACACATTAACAAAATCATCGGTTAATTCTTTCTTGCCAGCGTAGTAAGTGCTTTTCGCCGTACCAATCAGCAAGCAGCGACGCAACATACCCCAAATGCCAGCATCAAATGTATAGCCTCCAGAACGTCCTTTAATCATCTCTATTTCCCGTCCAGGAATAGGTTGATTTTGGGGAGTTCCCGACTTTTTCTTGGTAAAAAAGTTGTAATTCATTGTGTATTCTCAGCCTTTGCAGGCAAAATATAGTCGGCTGGCGGTACGGGAGTTGAACCCGCAATCTTCCGGCTTACGATAACCCTCAATTTTCGGTCTTAAAAGACAAGTTATTAATCAAGGATTGCCGGATGCTCTGCCAATTGAGCTAACCGCCAGATATAGTTTTATAAAACGTCTTTAAGTGATTATTGGTGTAGCGGAGCAGGATTTGAACCTGCGACCTCAAGGTTGCGATAATCCTCAATTCTTCGGCTCTTACAAGCAAGTTATGAATAGCGAAAAGTCTGTGGGGAAGGTTTCCTTCCACAGAGCTTTTTAAGAGAAGGCTGTTTTATGCTCGCGCTCTATCCAGACTGAGCTACCCGCCACAAGTTTTTGTTAATTTATCATAGGTTTAAATTTAGATTTTTTGGTGTAGCAGAGCGGGAATTGAACCCGCACCCCCGGCGAATTAAGGTTTTTTTCGTTAATAGCGATAACCCTCGATTCTGCGTCCTTTTCAGGCAAAAATTGGCGCTCTACCAATTAAGCTACCCGCCACAAGTAATTAAATCCTCATCCCTAAATATCAATCGTTTCGCTAAAAACACTTGTGATGATTCGGTGAAACGCTTTGTATTACAAATGTAGTATATGTATTTTCAATTGTCAAGAGTCGGGCAGTAATTTGAGGTATTTGGCTCAAAGTCGCTACGCAGATTAAACTTTTGGGTATGACATGAGAAGTTGCACTGATTAGGAAACTTATTTACTACAGCGATTGTAGCTGACCAAAACTTAGCCGAATGC
>CAJQOK010000096.1 GCA_905479905.1 uncultured Aliterella sp. | reverse complement strand
CACAATTCGCCCTGGTACTTGGCGTTTGTACTCCTCCTTGGTGGCAAAATATGCCGCATGAGGGCCACCATAACCTAAAGGAATACCAAAGCGCTGAGTGCTTCCTACAGCTATATCTGCGCCAAATTCTCCTGGAGGCATGAGCAAAGTTAAACTCAATATATCGGCAGCTACCGTTACTAAAGCGCCTTGAGTGTGGGCTTTTTCTACAAAAGCACGGTAATCATAAATTGTCCCGTCAGTGGCTGGATACTGAAGCAATACGCCAAAAACTTGTTGCTCAAAGGTAAAATCTTGATGGTTGCCAACAATTACATCAATACCTAATGGTTGGGCGCGAGTTTGGATAACTTCAATAGTTTGGGGATGACAGCTATTACTAACAAAAAATGCTTTTGATTTATTTTTGCTAATTCCATAACTCATTGTCATCGCTTCCGCCGCCGCCGTTGCTTCATCTAACAAGGAAGCATTAGCAATTTCTAGTCCTGTTAAGTCAATAATTACGGTTTGAAAATTGAGCAGCGCCTCTAGTCTTCCTTGAGCTATTTCTGGCTGATAAGGAGTATAAGCCGTGTACCAGCCGGGATTTTCTAAAATATTTCTTTGAATTACAGGCGGGGTAATGCAGTTGTGGTAGCCCATGCCAATAAAAGAGCGAAACACCTCGTTTTTGAGCGAAATTGCCCTTAATTTGGTTAAAGCTGCTTGTTCGCTCAAAGCTGCGGGTAAATTTAGCTGTTTATTGTACCTAATTGAGTAAGGAACAGTTTTATCTATTAAGTCATCTAAGCTTGCTAGTCCTAATACTTCTAGCATTTGTTGAATTTGAGCGGCGTTCGAGCCAAGATGCCGTTGCAGAAAATCAGGCGACTTCGCTAATATTTCCTTGTCATTTATTGCTTGAGTAGGAAGACTAACTACCACTAAATGGCTCTCCAGGTGTGACTTTATACATATTCTGCAACATTTTTTTGCAAATGGGGACTAGATTCTTAATAATTTTGAGTGAAAATTTATAGTTTTCTAGTCCCGCAATATAAAGTTAGTGACCTTCTACTAAAGCGCGGTATTCTGAAGCCGTTAAAGCATCATCCGCTTCGCTTTGATCGTCAACGCGGACTTTGAGCAACCAGCCTTCACCATAAGGATCTTCAGCTACTTGTTCGGGGGTTTCTATTACCGCCTCATTGCGCTCGATTATCGTACCGCTAATAGCTGATACTAAGTCTTCAACGGCTTTTACTGATTCTACTGAGCCAAAGGTTTCGCTCTTTGTAACAACTTCGCCAACTTCGGGCAATTCTAAAAACACAATATCGCCTAATTGGTCTACAGCAAAAGCACTAATCCCAATAGTTGCAATATCGCCATCGAAGCGCACGTACTCGTGAGAGTCTAGGTATTTTAAGTCGTCTGGGTATTCTAAAGCCATAAAATTATTACTTTTTTGCTCCTAAAATTACTTTTTGCACGATAGCGCAAGCAAACAGCTATAGCCAATTGCGTTGATACTGAAGATTAAGAAAACCAGGGGATATACAGAAAAATTTTGCACATCATGTTTAATCTAGAATCAGCCAAGCCTGCCAATTGTCGTGAGGAGAAGCATGGGTAAAGAGTCCTGGCCGTTGACTATTATCAATACTGAACGGCTTATTCTCCGCCCTCTACAGCCAAAGGATTATGAACATTGGTATGCTGGTTTTTCAGGGCGATTACCAAAGCAGCATCAATATGATGATGGGCTGGTTAGTTTAGATCATTGCGATCATCAGTGGTTCGTAGATTTATGTCAACGCCATCAGCAGGAATCTTTGAACGACCAGTTTTTTGGACTTGGTATTTTTTCTCGTCAAACTGGTCAACACCTTGGGAATATTGATTTCTTAACGATTCGACGTGGAGAACATCAGTGGGCAGTTTTAGGTTACGAAATTCACAATCAATATTGGAGACAAGGCTTTGGAAAGGAATCAGTTAGAGCCGCATTAATAGCGGGGTTTGAAAGGCTGAGTTATCATCGCATCGAAGCTGCAATCAATTTAGATAACCAATCATCAATTGGACTTGCTCAAAGTGTAGGTATGCGGAAGGAGTGTATTCGTCGTGGCTTTCTTTACGAAAACGACCAATGGGTCGATCACTTCATTTACGTTGCGTTACCACCCGATCTGGGGTTGATCGAAAAGCCGCCAGAGATCGCTGCATAACAGTTCAAAGATGCTGAATTTGATATTGTCTAGTGGCATTAACTTGACGTGCGATAGCGCAAGCGCCCGGTAGCGGGCTTCGCACTTTGCTAAAAATAGCAATAACATGAATCGAATTGACAGTACCAATGAAAGATTTTTATCTAAGCTGGCAATTATTATCTATACGAGCCGTTTAGTATTAGTTGTGTAGGAGTGTAGCCCCTGCTCCTCAACAGTAAATTACTAGAGCAAAGTAGTTCAATGTTATTAGGAAAAGTGTTGCGAGTAGCCCGTCCTACGGACAATCTCGATAAAGTTGTAGAGTTTTACACTAAAGGTTTAGGATTAGAAGTTTTATACAAATTTCAAGACCATGAAGGCTTTGATGGGGTGATGATTGGCTTGGTAGGCGCAGCTTACCATCTTGAGTTTACAAGTCACCGGGGTTACTATGCGGGGAGCGCGCCAACGCAAGATAATTTATTGGTTTTTTACCTACCTAACCAAACAGAATGGCTTGAGGCGATCGCTCGCATGAAAAACGCAGGCTATGAACCTGTGCAATCGTATAATCCCTATTGGGATAAAAACGGTTTGACTTTTGCAGATCCAGACGGCTATCGTGTGGTTATCCAAAATGATGTTTGGGATTTATAAACATTGCTAGTAAGAAAGTTTGAGGTTTGGTAATGAGCAATAACCAGATAATATCGGCATCTGGGTTAAAAGTACGTCCGGCGGCGATCGCAGAAGCAGAAATAATTTTATCTTTTATTACCAAGAAGTCGGAGTTTGACCGCAATATGGGCGCTTTCTCTGGGAAGATTGAAACTTCCGCCGAGAAAATCCGCAAAACTATCTTTAGTACCAATCCTTCAGCGCAAGTTTTGTTTGCTGAGATAGAACAACCGATTGGATTTGCTTTGTATTATTTTAGATACTCCTCGTTTAAAGGGTTGCCTAGTATTTGGCTTGATGATTTGTATGTAGATGAAAACTTTAGAAGTAAACAAGCAGGCGCAGCTTTAATGAGTTATTTAGCTCAAGTTGCTAACAATCATCACTGTACTCACCTGGCTTGGACGGCTGATGTTCGCAATACTCGCACGGTTGGTTTTTATCATCGCTTGGGCGCAAAAATTATAGAGCAAAAAGGTAACGTTTGTTTTTTCCAGTGGATACCGCAAGAATGTACCTACTTGAGGACAGATACAATTTTTTAACCCAATACGTTAAATTAAAAGTACGCAGTCAGACATTCTCTACAGCATGAACTTACCTAATCTTGATTCGGAAACTATCGATCGCATTCTCGAAATGGCGTGGGAAGATCGCACCCCCTTTGAAGCGATCGCTTTACAATTTGGATTACAAGAACCTCAAGTTATTGAGCTAATGCGGCAACAAATGCAAGCATCTAGCTTTAAAATGTGGCGCAAGCGCGTAAGTGGGCGCAAAACTAAACACCTCAAACAGCGCGACTTTATAAGTGGGCGTTTTCGCTCTGATAATCAAAAAGGTTCGTAAAACTCAATAAGCTTTTTTATAAAAAGGTTTTTTGACTACCAATGCTGGGTAAGTTTTCCCTCTAATTTCTACTTCCAATGATTGCCCAATTTTAGCAAGTTCTGTAGGTACGTAAGCAAGGGCGACAGGATAACCCAAAGTTGGCGATATCGTCCCGCTAGTAATTTCCCCGACAATCCGACCGTTTGCTAACACTTGGTAGCCGTGACGGGCAATATTGCGCCCCTGCATTTGCAAACCTACAAGTCTCCTCGGTATTCCCGCTAATTTTTGCTGCTCTAATACTTTTCTACCAATAAAATCGCCTTTAGCATCTAAATGCACTAACCAGCCTAAACCCGCCTCTAGAGGTGTAGTGGTTTCGTCAATATCCTGCCCGTAGAGTGCCATTGCTGCCTCTAAACGCAACGTATCTCTTGCACCCAAGCCGCAGGGAATAACACCCGCCTCAAACAGATTTTGCCACAGCTTTACACCTACAGTTGGCTCTACCATAATTTCAAAGCCATCTTCTCCTGTGTAACCCGTCCGCGCTATAAACCCTGGCTGTTCTAACACGGTAGCGTTGAGGTGTCCAAAAGCCGGAATTGGGGTTAAATCTTCTTTGACAAATTGCTGTAAATAAGTGACCGCTTGAGGCCCTTGGACGGCAATTAATACCTGTGGGGGTAGCTCCTCTAACTGTGCTAAATTTGGGTCTAACTGTTGCAACAACCAGGCTTTGTCTTTAGCATTAGTTGCAGCGTTGACAATTGCGATCGCGCGCTGCTGCCCTGTACTATCTTCTCCTTGGTAGTAAAAAATAATATCGTCAATAATTCCCCCTTGAGGATTTAATAATACAGTGTACTGCGAAGTCCCGCTTTGCAATCGGCTCAAATCTGAGGGGACTAAACGCTGAAACTGATCAATTAACCCTTTACCCTGACAAGCAAACTTACCCATATGGGAAATATCGAACATTCCCGCCGAAGTTCTTACTGCTTGGTGTTCGTTCCCGATTCCTCCAAATTGTACGGGCATTTCCCAACCGCCAAAGCTAGTTAGCCTAGCTTTGAGTTCTACAGCTAGTTGAAATAGTGGTGTTTGAGCTAAAGGTTGCAGTAATTCTTCGTTCGCCACAGATAGTTATTTTGGTAGGTGAATATTACCTTTATATCTTGGTTTCTAACCTTGGCTAGGGAAAGTTATTTCTACGGCAAGTCTTCTAACAACCAGTACGTAGAATTAGTTAGGGAATCCTTGCTCATTTTTAAAGCCTGAACCCTCAGTTTTTAAAGCAAGTTCAAGGCGATTCCGACTCAACAATTTTTGTCTTACCTCAATTAAATTACGAATCTATTAGATCGCTTTACCGCCCGTAAATACGACACTAGGCAATAAACCAGTAAGTTATATTCGTATAGTAGAGCGCTATTGAGAAATCTTTATGATATTTGGACTTGGCAAAAAAACAACTCTCCCTACCGCCGAAAAAGCACTGCCTGGGCGATCGCAATCTATGCAAGTACCCAAGAGCCATTTCGTCAATAATAATCCCCTCCAGCCTCCTTATCCTGATGGGATGGAAACTGCTGTATTTGGACTTGGCTGTTTTTGGGGAGCGGAGCGCAAGTTTTGGACTATAGAAGGCGTTTATACTACGGCGGTAGGCTACGCAGCCGGAATTACCCCTAATCCTACCTACGAAGAAGTTTGTTCGGGAATGACGGGACACAATGAAGTAGTTTTAGTTGTCTTCGATCCCAAGGTTGTTAGCTACGAAACTCTGCTTAAAGTTTTCTGGGAAAGCCACAACCCAACTCAAGGAATGCGTCAAGGCAATGATGCCGGGACTCAATACCGTTCGGGCATTTATACTTATTCTGATAGTCAAAAACTTGCTGCCGAAGCTTCTAAAACTACTTATCAGCAAGCACTGAGCAAAGCAGGCTACAAAGAAATTACTACCGAAATTGTTGATGCTCCTAAATTTTACTTTGCTGAAGGCTACCATCAACAGTACCTCGCCAAAAACCCCGGTGGCTATTGCGGTTTAGGTGGCACAAATGTTTCTTGTCCTATCGGCGTTCAAGTTTAACTTCTTCAGCTAAAAGTAACAAAAAGATTGACAAGCGTATTCATAATGAGTACGCTTTATATAAGTTTACAAAGGCTGAGGAGCCAAATTAATGTTGACCAATAGAGAAGGGCAAAGAGTCCCGGATGTCACCTTCCGTACTCGTAAAGATAATCAATGGATGGACGTTACCACCGATGACTTATTTGCAGGTAAGACTGTAATTGTATTTTCATTGCCTGGTGCTTTTACGCCAACTTGTTCATCAACTCACCTCCCTGGTTATAACGAGTTAGCGCCAGTCTTTAAACAAAATGGTGTAGATAGTATTGTCTGCATTTCTGTGAACGATACCTTCGTGATGAACGAATGGATGAAAGATCAACAGGCAAACAATCTTATAGTAATTCCTGATGGTAATGGCGAATTTACTGAAGGTATGGGAATGCTAGTAGATAAAGCAGACTTAGGCTTTGGTAAACGCTCGTGGCGCTATTCGATGCTAGTAAAAGATGGCTTGATTGAAAAAATGTTTATTGAGCCAAATGTACCCGGCGATCCTTTCGAGGTATCGGATGCGGATACAATGCTAAGTTATATCAATGCTGAAGCTGTAAAGCCCAAAGTAGTATCTTTGTTCACAAAAGTAGGTTGCCCTTTCTGCGCCAGTGCTAAAAAAATGCTTACTGAGCATGGCTTGGAATACGAAGAAATTATATTGGGCAAAGACATCACCAATCGCTCTTTACGGGCTGTTACGGGGGCAATAACTGTTCCTCAAGTGTTTATTAATAGCAAGCTAATCGGCGACTCTGAGGCATTAGCTTCCTACCTTCAGGCTTCCTAGTATTGGTAGAGACGTAGCAATGCTACGTCTCTACATAATTAATAATTAGGGCGATCGCCAATTAAATTAAACATTCCCCCAAAGGTAGATTCTTTCGTTATGGCTAAAAAGTCATGGGGAAAGCCAAGCTCAATTGTGCTGACATCATCTAGAGCTTTTAAGTGTTCGGTTGATAGCTGAAAATCAAGACAAGCTAAGTCGGCTTGTAACTGGGAGATTTTATTGGCTCCCAAAATAGGGATAATACCTTTGCTGCGTACCCAATTGATGGCTACTTGGGCGGGAGTGCAGCCCGTTTCTTGCGCTATTTCTTGCACAAGGCTGGCGATCGCAAATTCGTAATTAGTTAATTCGCCAAACCCTACTTTGTTCAAAGATACGGCTTCCGGGAGCGGTTGACTATTGGGAGCTTTTCCTTTTAAAAGAATCCCACTTGCCAAAACAGACCAAGCAATGACACCGATATTTAGTTCTTGTGCCATTGGTAAAATTTCGCGCTCTGGAGTACGTTCTACTAAGCTGTACTCGATTTGAGTAGCAATAAAGGGTGTCCAGCCGCGCAACTCGGCTATAGTATTAGCGCGAGATATCACCCAAGCAGGAGCATCGGCAATCCCAATATAAAGTACCTTCCCCGATCGCACCAAATCGTCAAAGGCGCGCATAATTTCTTCTATCGGAGTCACAAAGTCCCAAGAATGCAGCCAAAATAAATCGATATAATCGGTTTTGAGCCGCTTAAGACTTCTTTCTAAAGACTGCACCATGTTTTTGCGTTGATTGCCTGCAAGGTTAGGATCGTTTGTTGGTAGGCTATCAGTGTATTTTGTAGATAAAACAATGCGATCGCGATCGGTGGCGATAAATTCTCCTAAAAACTTCTCACTACTACCGCCGTTATAAACTTCGTTGGCGGTATCGATAAAATTTCCCCCGCCTTCTACAAACGCATCAAAAATTTGGCGGCTTTCTGGTTCGGAAATTCCCCAGCCAAAATCTTCTCCAAAACTCATAGTCCCTAAACAAATTTCTGAAACTCTTAGCCCACTGTTTCCGAGTAACTTGTATCTCATAACCTTTTATATATTTATTTACTGTTTTAAGCCCAAAAAGTATTTTTTGGGCAACTTGGATTCAGGCTTTGGGAATTTTTGCTAAATCTTGATGAAAACACTATTAGGTTGCGAATTGCCCGTTACATTTGACTAAACTAGGCAAATACAGTTAGGATGAATGATTTGCACTGTCTCTAAAATTAGAGAAACAGTTGTTGGTTGTTTATTAACGAGGTGAACATGGCAAAGCGCCGTAACCCCAAGAAAGAAAAGGCGCTACGGAACCAGGCATATGCCCGGAAGTTTCGTAAACGGACTACTACAGGGCGGTTCCAAAGAAGGTTTAATCAAAGATCGCCTAAGAGTGAAGAAGACGAAGGAGCAGCTACAACGGCTGCTGACTAAGTAACACTCAAAGTATGATTAATTAAAAAAAAGTGGCAGCGAACTAATTGCTGCCACTTTTTTATTTATTTAAATAACGTTGCAAGTCTGCGGTGCGTTGCTGTGTCACTCTAGAGATGCAAGCGGAGTAAGCAGCAGATGCGCCTGTACCTCCTTCCCATTCCCCGGCTTCGTATTCACAAGTGCGATCGCGAAATTTAATCCAATCTAACTGAGCTTGAGTTAATCTTTGCCTTTGTTTAGTAGATATTTTTGGTCTTAATTTTTGATAGGTTTGGTTAAGTTGGCGATCGGCGGCTTTTGCTTCCCGCCCTGTACATTCATTAATTTCTACAGTAGTTGTGGCTTTAAGACAATTAATAGATAGTGTTAAGGGCGGAGCAGCAATACTTTGTCCACCAAATAGAGAAATACTTGCGACAGTTATCGTTAATAAGCGCCAATTCATTAGGTCTCCTGCGTGAATAGTAACTTAGGTATATCAAACTACTAGAAACTCGTACCAAAAATGGACTCATGCAAGAGGTGTAATAAACAGCGTTAGACTTGAAGAAAGCGTTGCTGATTTTGTAATGAGACGTAATGATTGATGAGTCTAGAACTCTCATAAACTATGGTTTCATTTGCCGTCCAATCATTGCACTTTTAGCAACGCCATCTACTGTGTTGTGTTTACAATTGAACGGGATTTAGTTATTAATCGGCTGCTTGCTTCTACGTTTAAGTAAATAACCTGTGCCAAGAAAAGCGCCCATCGAAAGCGTACCCAATAATTCAGCAGGCTCAGGTATTGGTGTGGAAGAGACGGATGTAATTTGTAAGGAGGGTACGTTTCTGATCGAAACTGCACCTGAGCTTGCCACAAAACCACCTAGCGTCTCCCCTGGTGCAATACCATTTTCTGGGCTAATGGCACCGAATCTGTATCCTTCTCCTTCACTTTGTTGTAATGCAATTGACTCCCAGCCGGGTGCAGGCTCGGCACTCCAAACCCTAAAATTGTCGCTAGCTATATTCCCAGCTTGAGTAGCAGCAGCGACAGTAAAACTTGTCAGCCGCAAGTTAGGATCTATTCCGGGGAGATTGGCAACACGGATACTAAAGTCGCGCGTAAATTGCTCTGGAGAAGAAATTGGTATCTCTAGGAAATCGACGACACTGACAGCTTCAAGGGGAATTCCAGATACTGTTGCCGCTAGTAGTGGTGAGTTGGATAGCAAACCTACACTCGAACACAAACAAACTCCAAGCAATAGTTTTTTACTTTGTTTTTGTAGCATTTTCTATTCTCCTGCTATTTAATTTAGCAAGAATATACTCACACACTTATACTATTAAGTCCACAGTCTAGGCAGTACTTTATCAGAACTTTATTTACATATAGTTCTGATAAATAGCTTATCTGTTGAAATGCTTCAACTCAGACCAAGGCACACTACTTAGTATATAAACTAATTCTTGCCATCTGTTATTTAACCTCGATTTGAACGCGGGCAGTGGCGATCGCACTTTTTACCTGCTCAAAGCCTGTACCACCATAGCTATTACGGGCTGCAACTACTTGATGGGGTGCGATCGCATCATAGATATCTTCCGCAAAGGCTGGGTGCAATTGTTGCCATTCTTGCAGACTTAAATCTTTAAGTAGTTTCCCTTCAGCTAGGCAAGTTTTGACTACTTTACCCACTAAATTGTAAGCAGTGCGAAAAGGAATACCCCGCGCTGCTAAATAATCGGCGACATCTGTTGCATTAGAAAAATCTTCCGCTACCGCTTGCGCTAGGCGTTTAGTCTGAAATTCTAAACCTTCTTGAAACAAAATTGTCATTGCTTCCAAGCAAGCCCTAACAGTTTTTACAGTGTCAAACAAGGCTTCTTTATCTTCTTGTAAGTCTTTGTTGTAAGCCAAAGGTAGCCCTTTCATTAACATCAATAACCCTTGCAGATGTCCGCAAACTCTCCCAGTTTTGCCCCTTACTAACTCCGGTACATCGGGGTTTTTCTTTTGAGGCATAATGCTAGAACCTGTCGCACAGCTATCTGTGAGCTTGACAAATCTAAATTCTTCTGATGACCACAATATCACCTCCTCAGACAGGCGGCTGAGGTGAACCATGATAATACTGGCTGCACTCAAAAATTCGATGGCAAAATCGCGATCGCTTACTCCGTCTAAACTATTTGCATAAACTCCATCAAAATGCAATAGCTCGGCAGTGTAGTGTCTATCAATAGGGAAAGTTGTCCCCGCCAAAGCACCGCTACCAAGAGGAGAGATATTTGTTCGCTTATACACATCTTGCAGGCGTTCCCAGTCACGCTGAAGCATTTGTAAGTAAGCAAGCAGGTGATGAGCCAAACTTATCGGTTGAGCGCGTTGGAGGTGGGTATAACCGGGGATGAGCGTTTCGACATTTTGCTCGGCAATTTGAAGTAAAGTTTTTTGAAACTTGCGGATATCTGTGCTAATCAACTCTATTTTGTCGCGCAGATATAAGCGAATATCTGTACCAACTTGATCGTTGCGGGATCTAGCAGTGTGTAGTTTTTTTCCCACCTCCCCAGTAATTTCTGTTAGTCGTTTTTCGACAGCAAAGTGTACGTCTTCCGCGTCAACTCCGGGGGTAAATTGTCCGCTCTTGTATTCAAGGCGTATTTGTTCTAATCCTTGAACTAATTGCTCGGCTTCCTCTGGGGGAATAATCTTACTATGAGCCAGCATTTTAGCGTGAGCAATAGAACCAGTTAGATCGTACTCAATTAATTCAATGTCAAAGCCAATACTAGCATTGAAAATTGCGATCGCTGGATGCAAAGCTGATTCAAATCGTTGGCTCCAAGTTGGTTGTTGACTCACAGCACCTTATAAGGACGGTTTTCGTCCCTGATAATACAATAAATAGACATTCAACTATAAAGGTTTTATCTATTTCAGTTTGTCAAAATAGATGCAACGGTTGCGCCAGCCTTGGACAAATTATCTTTAGCTACTGTTACGCCGCTTGATAAACTAACAATTAGCTAGTAGCTAGTCAGACTGCGGAACAAATAGCCGATGATTAATCCTGTGAGTAAAGCCCAAATTTGACCAGTGGCGACAAAATGACCAAAAACTCTTTGTACGTCGCCTCCTAAGTCTGTTTGCTTCAGAGTTTGAGCTACAATAGTCCAATTAATGGGTAGCTTTAGCAGTAGTTGAGATATAGGATCGTAGCCTTGGCTGAAACTATCTATAAAAGTGGTTACTCTCTCAATTGCCATCATTATTTTAAACTCCTAAACTAAAAATTCAGTTTTAACACCAAATAGCAAATAAGCCTCCAATTGTTAAAGGTGGAGACTTATTTGCAAATCTGTCTCTGAGCAATATACAGGAAATTAATAGTTTTTAGCTAAATGCGTGGCAAATGGAGATAAAATTAATTGTCTGCTTTTAAGGCAAAAATCTTCTCTACAATATCCGCTACAACTATATCCGGCGTAGAAGCTCCAGAAGTGACTCCGATTGTAATTGCACCATTTGGGAGCCAGTTTTGAGTTACTTGTAAGTTCCCATCTAGCAACCGATGCTCGATCCCTTTGGTATCAATCCGTTCAACGCAATCGATATGATAAGAAGCAATACCCCTTTCTACAGCAATTTCTTGCAAATGGGTAGTATTAGAGGAATTAAAACCGCCAATTACTACCATCAAATCTAGCTTTTCCTCTACAAGCTGAAACATCGCATCTTGACGCTCTTGGGTAGCATCGCAGATAGTATTGAAGGTTTGAAAATGCTCGGTTAGCTTACTTGGACTATATTTTCGCATCATTGTCCGCTCAAACAACTTGCCAATAAGCTCGGTTTCACTTTTGAGCATGGTAGTTTGGTTAGCAATCCCAATTTGTTTTAAGTCTTCATC
>CAJQOK010000095.1 GCA_905479905.1 uncultured Aliterella sp. | reverse complement strand
GCAAGAGTTAGACGCTACTACAGTGGAGGGTGACACTTTAGATATTTCTCAACTATTAGCTCAAGCTACTTCCCAATGCAATACACGGATTTCTCTAATTGAGGCAGGCAAAATCTTATCAGCCTGCGGTCTATCAGACAAAGAGGAGTACACAGGTACAGAATGCGATCGCTTTATTGAAGCGTGTACCTTGGTCAAAGAGCAAGGCACAACTTACGAAGAAGTAGCAGCACATTTTGGCGTAGCTCAACAGAGTAGGTCTAACACTCATAGTGTTTTGCTTGATGAAGTCAGACAACTGCTCAGTCAACCTGCTTTTAGCCAAGCAGAACAAATTCGCGAAGCACTTCCCCAGATGGCAGTGGAGCAACTAGAGGAAATCAAAGCATTGTTCTGGCAGATGACGGCTCAAAGATTGCGACAGTATGTTGACTCTGGGCAACTAGAAGCAGAGATTCGCCAAGCATCTAAAAGCGTATTGGCGACTTCTTCGGGAAACTCTCTGGGGCTGTTGAATCCAAGCAGCAGCCCGAATCAGAAGCGTTTGCCTGGTTGATTGACGAGTGTATTAGTCAACGTATTACTGTTATTGCTACAGCAGATCGGCAGCTAATTGAGTTAAACAATTACAAATTGAGGGAACGTGCCAAAGCGATCGTCCAGGAGCAACGCTTGGACAAAGCCAAGATGGAGCGGTGGCAAATGTGGCTGAAGTGGACGGTTGGTAACTTACACAAAGCATCCAACCGGACTACGTTCTTTTATTTTGTGTGGACACCGTTGGTAGTTTTCTATTGTGCGATCGCATTTATGGGGATGCCCGTTGCTGTCGCTTGCCCCAAGGCAAACGGTGTTTGCCACAATCTACGGGTAATGGCTTTAGAAACAAAAAAGACTGTGCTGTTGCCGCAGGTGTTGTGGGATAAGTTGACGGGGAGGCAGTAATGGAGATTTTGGGTTTCCTATTTGGGCTTGGTTGCCTGATTTTGGTAGCTTGGGCGATCGCAATACTTGGCGGTTTAGTTTTCGGTCGCAAGCGTCGGCAACAAAACCGACATCAAGAGCCGCCATCGCTTACGCCCCCAAAAATTCAAGAGCGCAATTCGGCGCAGTCTACTAATGCTGCACCTCCTGCATTATCAGCCCCACCTCGTAGAGTAGTTACACTTAGGCAACCAACTTCAACGAGGGTTCGCCAGACCAGTAATAGGCATCAGCAGTATATTCGACTTGCTGATTCTGTACTTAAGCGTTTACGAGATCGCATAACTGTTGTTCAACTACCGGAGGCACTCGCTATTCTTCGCAGAATGAACCCTTATGCCTTTGAAGAGTTACTGCTTACCTGTTGTCAAAACCAAGGGTGGAAAATCGAGCGCAACTTTCGCTATACAAGAGACGGTGGGATAGACGGGCGCGTAACCATCGCTGGAAGGCTTTATTTAATCCAGGCAAAGCGTTATCGCGGCTATATTAACCTTAAGCACATTCATGATTTTAACCAGGTTATCCAACAGGAGAAAGCCTATGGAGGGTTCTTTATCCATAGCGGCAAAACTGGAGAATTAGCGAAGAAATTGCTGCGGGAGTATCAGATAAGTTTGCTCAGTGGTCAGCGATTGGTTAATTTTGTCTTGGGGCAGAAGTTGAAGGTTTTGAGGTAAAGATGCTAACTGAGGTTATTATGGAGAAAATTTTATATAGTCAGTTTATTTAAGATAAATAAATGTAAATGTTAGATGCTGAATCGTATGTACAAAAAATATTGGTAAACATTGAATGAGTGAAGTTAATTTTTATTCTCTTGATGAGCGAACGAAAAAATTGATACTAGAGGCTTTTCTAGGAGATAATGGGGAATGTGTTTCTCTAACTAGCGGCAGATGGGGCGAAATCTATATCTTTGATCAAGGGGAAAGTGTTACACCAAGATTCGTATGTGCAAAAATTCCCAAGCAACTAGCCAATTGTTCACCTGAAGAAACTGTTAAACGATTTGTCAATGAACTTAAAAAACAATTGACTTATGATCATATGTTCGTCCATTGGGCATTCGACTTTAAAGAAGTAATGGGGGTGCCTGTAGCTTTGTTTCGTTATTGGGGTAATGACTTAGATAAGTTATTAAAGCAAGGGGGAGTAAGCCAGCTTCAAAAGTTATCTATTATGGTCTACATATGTGTGGGGTTAAGACATTGCTACAAAAAGGGATTAATCGTACATCAGGACTTAAAACCATCAAATATATTCTTAAGGAAGATGACGGAAGAATATCGAAATTTACCTAATATTGATATCTATAACTTTGCACTGATTGCTGACTTTGGTCTAGCAAATGCATCATCAGAACTTGGTATTTTTGATGGTAATCGACCATATATGGCTCCAGAGCAATGGAGTAAAACAGATTTATCGTCATCTACTGATATCTTTGCAATTGGTGTGATTTTATATGAGTTAATGACAGATGGATACCATCCAGTTGGGATCAAGTTGCAAGACTTCTGGCCATATCAAAAAAACGATAATAGCAAAAAATGGACAAGAAAAGATGCGTGGCAGAAATGGGTTAGTCAAGGATGCAAGATTGACAATTTTTTGTCTCAGCTTGACTCAAAGGTATTAACTTTTATCGAGAAAATGATATGTGTTAATCCAACAAGCCGACCTACTATAGATGAAGTGATAGCATTTCTACTTGAGCTTATTAAAGAAAAATGTGAAACAAGCTATACCCAAATTGAATTTCTGATTAACCATTATGATTCTCAAGTGTCAAACGAGTCTTTAGATAAAAGATGGCCGCATTTGTTTGAAGTATGGAAGCAGTTTGAAGCCAAATTTGGTTGAACTAATTAGCGTTAGTAAGCATTGTAAAAAAGTTGTTAATTAATCTGCTTAACTACACTATTAATTTGAGGCATTGAGTATCGACCTCTAGTAACAGGGTTAGGATAACGCTAATACATAAGTTTCTTCTCAGCATTTATAGGCTACCCAATAAGTGAGGTTGTAATACTAATCTGATAATATTCCACACCCAAGCCTACTGCTGGCAGTTCCGGCTAATCAGCCTCGGTGGAGCAGTGTTTGAGGAGCGCAAAATCTACTACAGTGCTAAAGCCGCACTTAAGGCAGGGTTGGAGTGGATTGCTCAGGGGAGTTGGAGTATTAATTTAAGCTGGATTAAGTTAGCTTTCAGCATAGTGAAAAATTTAGCTAACTGCGAGGCACAACTATAACAAAATTAATTATAAATAGCTAATTGACAACTACTCAAATACTTTTTGGTAGATTAATATGCTGCAAGTTGAAAACAGAAGTAAGGATCACGAAATTTATTCTTATTTGACAATCAATTAAGTTAGTTACCCTAGATTTGCATTAATCAAACCAGATAAACCTAGTACGAAAAATATGTTTATATCTATCTATTCATAACTAATTTTTGTTGTCTATTAGCTGCTTGGATAACATGATTGTTTCTTGTAAATACCTGAACATCTGGAACGACAGCATAGTCCATATCATGAGTAATAATCTTAACTTTGCCTGCTTCTGCTTTGCTAATAGATTCGAGGAGCAAAAGATCGTATCCATCAACGGCTTGATTTTGAAATCGTTTTAGTGCAGCATCAGTTGTTGTATCATCTACTGTTAACTCAACAGGTATAGCAAGTGCCTTGACTTGACTCCAGGATAATTGAACTTCGGCAACAACGTTTAGGCGTTCGTTTGGATAATTATGACGGTATTCCTTGAGTGGCAGTGAGTTCTTGTCAAGTCCACGAGACTGAATATAAATCTTATATTCAGCCTGTTCAATAATATGAGCAAGTTCAGCTAAAATTAACCCAGAGTAAGTTAAAGTTGCTCCATTTACAAGAGCTTGCTCTATATATTGGATATAATCATTGGGAATAAATCGCTGACTACTAGACATAGTAGACATAGCATTTGTATAAGTCTGCCAAAACCAGATATTAGTATCTACAAAAAAAATGTCGTCCTGTCGTGGAGTATCGGTGATTATATTTATGATCTCAGCTTGAATGTTAAGATTAACGACCATAGCTTAAAAACTGGCAGCTTGCTCTGCTACTACAGTATCAACCGCATTACGAAATCGCTCATCGGAGTAGTATTGTTTGGCGTTGGCAACTATGCGCTCAAGTATATTATACCCATCAGAACTGAGTTCAGTAAATTCAAGCAATTGATTAAGTCTATCTGCTGCAATATCCTTTAACAGTTGACCTACAGCAAAGTTGAAGAATGGAGATGCAAATACTTTAACCCCCGTGAAATCTAACTCTACAGCCTTGCCAGCAATTAAAGCTGGATGAATCTCTTTATAGATTTTCTGTCCACTATCAGCAGTAATGGCGTATTCCCCTACAATATCAAAAACTTTGAATGCCATTTCTCTACCTCCTTATCTTTGCTAAAATAACCGCTTTTGAAGTTGGTGAGCCTCAGAAGCTAGACAGTAGTAGGATTCATCACATTTAAGTGCAATATTAACCAAAGTTCCACAAAAGCTAGTACGTCTGTTCTCATATATAATATTATCGCTTATATTGACATATCCGTCATTACTGAAAATTGTAAGTTCTCCCTGATTTTTTGTGACGAAGTCTTGTAGTAGGTCTAAACCAGCACCACAACTAACACTACCTTGCTTAGTGCTATTACCAGGTTTAAATGCCCACTGTAGGGCTTCTTCGGTAGTTTTGTTCAAATTCTGAGGTAAAGAGCGAACTCTAGTAGGGATGCCAATACCAAAATCAACGACTGTTAAATGAAGAATGCCAATGTTTGGGTAATGCTGCCCACAACTAAACACCCCTATGTCAGATTGACTATGATCAAAAGCATTAAGGTATATTTCCAACACTCGCCCTATGATTAAATCTTGTAATCTTGGACTGATATTGACCCAACCTTTCCCCAACCAATCATATTTGAGGTACTTTGTAATAGAGGTCAGGTCTTGCTGAAAATCATTTTGGTAAGGTATGGAATTGCCGTGCCAAGGTTTACAGGCATAACCGAAATTATGTAGAAAACCGTTTTGAGCCAAGTTCATGTGAATTTTGGGCGAAAGTGTACCCCAATCAAAAGTTACAGAACCACCACGAGCTTTAATAAGACGAAATAATCCCCCCAAGAAAGCGACAGCCCAGTGTCCTAAAAAGTCACAGTAATGAAAATTTACTTTAATATTTAAACAAGTTTGGGGAAGCTGCTCAATTTCATTTTTAAGTTTAAATAACCTATTAAAATCATAAGAAGTATCGCCAATTCTTGATATATAAAGAATTAAGTTTGGATAGTTTTTAGTCTGTAGCAACAAAATAACTCCAATTATGACAAATACTACTTACTTAACATATTCACTTAAGAGGTTTACTTGACTAAGCGATTAATACATTTTAAGGCTTACTCCGCAGCTTTACTAACCTACTGTAATTGCACA
>CAJQOK010000094.1 GCA_905479905.1 uncultured Aliterella sp. | reverse complement strand
AACACAATCGCCAGGTATTTGTAAAACTTTAGCTAGGCGATCGCGCATACTAGCAATATGCGGCTTTAACTTCGGACGTTCGGCGACAACTACTGAATCAATATTGCCAATTTGCCAACCGCGATCGCTAATTAATTGATTTACCTTACTCAGCAATACTAAACTATCCGCCCCTGCCCACTGCGCCTCGCTAGGGGGAAAATATAGCCCAATATCTCCTAAAGACAAAGCGCCCAACATTGCATCCATAATGGCATGAGTGAGTACGTCAGCGTCGCTATGTCCAAGCAAACCTAACTCATGAGGAATTTCTACCCCACCCAAAATTAAGCGGCGATTAGTGCTTAGTTGGTGGATATCGTAGCCATTACCAATCCGAATATTAACCATAGTTGAAATTTGAAAAAATATATTTTTATTAAACCTTTTGCTCTAAGTAACTTACTGCTGTCCTTCTCGCTTTTTTTCCCAAACACCCCCAACCTACTTATCCCCGTTACCACCACTACCATTAATCCTAATCTGTTCAAAATTGGATAAGCTGCATAAGGAGGTTTGGAAAATTTAAGTTTAACTTGCAAGGAGCGCGATTACTTATTTTCCATTTTTGGCTTCAATTATAGCCGCAAGACGCTAACTTATAAAATAGTATTGGACAATGTAACTAATATACAAGCAGTATTGTTTTTGTTTTTTGTAGGATTAAAAAAGAGTTTTGATAATCTTATTAACTTAAACTCTACTCCAAGACTCTTGGATAAAACTGATAGTTATTTGAATTAATGGCCATCCCAGTAAACAAATTACTGATGCCCAAGTAGTATTAATATCTAACCCTTGACGGACAGCAACAATTACAGCAAGTAAACTCCAAACAGACAAAACAAGCTCAATTGGTCGTCCGAGTAGTGGAATCAGCGTTAGAAAGTTTAATACTTGAGGAGCATAAGCAAAACCAATAGGAATTAACAATTCTCTAAAACTTGGCGAATTTCTCCTTAACCGTCTACCAATTAGCCAAATAGTCAACGTCCAAAAGTAATAGCCGGCAATAATACTTAGCGCATCAACCAAAAGTGCTAAAGGCAAAATAGAGATGGCTGTCCAATTAATGATAAAAACGACCCCACTACCTATAGCATGGGAAATTGCGGCTAAAATTACGATGGTTTGAGCGACGCGATGAGTTATAGCATCATTCGGGGCATTTTCGTAGAAATTAGCGTCTAGGGACAAAGCACTAGCTAAAGTTTTTCCTAAACCCTTTCTTGTCTCTTTGTTCCTCACTATTGGTTCCTAATATTAATAGCTAAGTGTAAAATACTATTTAATTGATTAACTATAATTAAATGTGGCGACTATTAGTTAAATTAATTTTTTGGTTGCGGGGTGGAAGTTTAAAACTCTTAACTATAGCCCTATTAATTTTATTGGTTTGGGGAACACTTTCGCCAGTCGGAACCTTAATTTGGTGGGCTGATGAAGGCGTACAACTGCTGGGATTAAAAACCAATCCTAAAGTTATGCCTATAAGCCCTAATACTTCGATTTCTAAATCTTCTCAGTTAAATTGTTATATTGTCTTTCTACCAGGAGTAGGAGATTTTTCCGCAAATCAACTCACGTCCGGCGAAGAATTATTTTTAGATAGTTTAATTGCGGCTCATCCTAGTTGTATCGCTGTCAGCGATGTTTTTCCCTACTCCGCCGCCAATGAAAGCTTGGGCGGAAAGCGGGTACTTGCTCCATTATGGAATTTTGCCGATCGCGCTCAAGGATGGCTGGCAATATCAAACGTAGTCATTAAAATTCGTAATTTGTGGCGATTTGCAATTTCTGCCGATCCCCGTTATGGCCCAATTTACAATCAAGGCATTGCTACAGCTATTATTGAGCGCATGAACGCCCAGCAGCCCATACCAGAAAAACCGCAAATTATTCTTTTGGGGACTAGCGGCGGCGTACAGGTGGCTCTAGGGGCGGCAGATTATCTTAAGCGCAACTTAGAGGCTGACATTGCTGTAGTTTCTTTAGGGGGCGTATTTGCGGGGACTAATGGGTTTAAAGTAAGCGATCGCGTTTACCATCTGCACGGCGAATTTGATTGGGTAGAAAATATTGGCGCAATTGTATTTCCTTCTAGGTGGCGTTGGAGTGTAGCATCGCCTTTTAATCAAGCGCGGTTGCAAAATCGTTATACAGTGGCGAGTTCCGGCGCTCACGCTCACGACGGAGCAGAAGGTTATTTTGGTGAAAATTTGAATAACAAAGGCGTTACTTATGTAGATTTGACCTTACAGCAAGTAAATCAATTACCGATCTGGTCAGCAAAAAAGTAACAACAAGACTACTTTTGAAAAGTCTTTGTTTATAGCTTTTGGAAGACGTAGCAGGCAATTAAAAAATGTTATCAAACTAAAGAGACAAGCATAGGAAGATAGCATGAGTCAAATTTCGGGAAAAAGCATCATTATCACGGGTGCAAGTAGTGGCATTGGAGAGGCTACAGCCAAAATGTTAGCAGAGCAGGGCGCTAAACTAATGCTTGCTGCCCGACGTGAGGACAAGCTAAATAAGTTAGTGACAGAAATTGAAGCCGCCGGAGGAACCGCCGCTTATCAGGTAGTAGATGTAACCAAACAAAGTCAAGTCCAAGCTTTAGCCGACGAGACATTAAAGCAGTATGGCAAAATCGATGTCATGGTTAATAATGCTGGGATTATGCCCCTGTCTAGGCTCGATCAACTTTTAGTAGAAGAATGGGATCGCACCATAGACATTAATATCAAGGGTGTACTTTACGGCATTGCGGCGGTACTACCAGCGATGCAAAAAGCGCAAAGCGGTCACATTATTAATATATCCTCGGTTGCGGGTCATGTGGTATTCCCGAACGCCGCCGTTTATTGTGGAACTAAGTACGCCGTCCGAGCAATTACTGAAGGCTTACGCCAAGAAATAGGTAAGGATATTCGGTGTACGATTATTTCGCCGGGAGCCGTTGCTACAGAATTGACTAATCATATTACTGATGAAACTGCTGCAAAAGGAGCCAACCAGCTTTATGAAATCGCCATTGGTGCAGAAGCCGTAGCCAGTGCGATCGCCTACGCCATCGAGCAGCCAAAGGAAGTAGATATTAATGAAATCCTTTTGCGTCCCACCGCTCAACAGTTATAATTACAGCAATTAAATCCGGCTGGGTTTTTTACCTAAACTCAGCAAAAAAGTAACCATAACGAGCAAAACTAAAGTTTTTTTAGCAAGCCAGTTTTCAAATCGACACAGATAATACATATACATTTTTAAGTTATGGTTACAATTGTACGTTGGTGTGAGTAGGCAGCAATTACTACCTAAATAATAATGACTATTTGTTTATCTCCAGTTTCCCATTCTCAATCTGTAAGTTCCGATTTAAAGAATCCTCAACCAATTCCCTATCAAGTTGCGGTGCAAGTCAAATACCTGCATTTAGAGGCAGAAATTGAATCGCTGTTGTATCAATTGCAGAGCCTCAATAAACAGCGCCTAGCTACTAGCTCAAGCTCTGCTCAATAATAGGCAATTACCAAATCAAGCAGCTATCTAGTTAATAACTTTTTAATAATCGACAGTTTAATTTTTGGTTGATTAAATCTAACTAATAGGGTGTGTTTTCAACTTGGCTTTTAATTGGGCAAGGTTTTAAATAATTAAAAACGGGTAAAGTCTTAAATTTAAGACCTTACCCGTTAATTTTATCCGTTGGGTTTAGTACGCGAGAGTTTCTAGAGTTTCGCGCAAATAACTCCGTACTTGATGATCTAAGCTCAAAGACTGGATTTGATTGTCAAAACTACGATGCTCTAATTGCCAGCGTTGAAAACCAGAACTAGAGGCGATCGCATCTTTTAGTTGCTCCCAGATGTGGGGTTGCTCTGAGCGATCAGTAGCATTTAGAAAACGAGCCATGTATTTTAGTCCTCGGTTTTCACATTTTGTAATTGTTTGGGGCAAAAGTAGAGAATTAGATACTTATATCTAATTCTCTACCTTTACTTTCTTACCTCTAGAGATAGGAAAGTGAGCTTTACTTACTAGCCGCCGCCACCATTGTCAGCGTGCGGCGTTTAGTTACCATTTGATAAGCATCAATAATGTCATTTTCTGCCCAGTCATTAAACTTATCAATGCCAATACCACATTCGTAGCCAGCATTAACTTCGCGGACATCTTCTTTCATTCGTTTGAGGGAATCAAGAGCGCCATCAAACACAACTTTACCGTTTCTATTGACGCGTACTTTGCAGTTGCGTACAAGTTTGCCTGATAAAACATAACAACCAGCTACCGCGCCACGTCCAACGGTAAATACCGCTCGAACTTCGGTTTGACCAAGAGATTCTTCTACAAGCTCCGGTTCAAGTAGACCTTCCAAAGCGCCTTGGATGT
>CAJQOK010000093.1 GCA_905479905.1 uncultured Aliterella sp. | reverse complement strand
TAACATTACTTCTACCTCCTGACGGCTAAGAAGAGGAAATTTGTATATTACTATTGTCTCAATAAATTCTATAATTTGCTGCTGAATTTGCTCCTCTGCTACTTGTTGCCTTGCTTGGGAAATTAGTTGTTTTGCTCCTTCGATAGCTTGTTGCTGGCTTTCTACAACTAGCTGCACAATTCCTACGCCTAAAGAGCGTTTTGCAAGTTCTTTCAATTCTTCTAAATAGATAATTTGTACCTGGTTACTATTTAGGAGTAATTGATACTGGATTGGTTGTACTGATTCAACACCGCGCCGGGGATAAATGACAACTGCACGCCAATTGCAAACAGGTTTGTACTGATAAATGTATAGAAAAATCTCGGCAAACAAGCGATAGTAAAACCCCTGATCTTTTTGAAACTGTACCTCTACAAAATACATTGGTAAATTTGGCTGGCTAGTAGGTGGCAAAAATAAGCCGTCAAGACGAAAGGCAAGTTGTTTGAGTTCAACAGAGGTAAATTGATAAGTATCGGCGGGCAATTCAGGTTGATCGATCAGTTCAAAGAAGATATTAGGGAATTCTTGAAACAAACGGTAAAAGATGGTATCAGTTTTCACAGGAAGTCGCGCAAAGTTAAAAGCTATTCTAATGCGATCGCTCTTAGCGCTGCGCCCGGCGCAATCGCACTATCGCCCCAAACCCAAGCAATATATTAAAATTTGTAAAAGGGGCAAAGTCTCTATCACTATACCTGTAAGCGTAACTAAACTCTATGGCACGTCAAGACACAATTTGGGAACGCTTTTTATCTCCTATAGTCCGCTCCTTTATTAATGAAGAAGAATTAGAGCGCTATTACAAAAGTATAGATTGGGAGTCTGAAAGCGCAGTTTTTAAAAGCGCAAATGTCACAATTCCCGACTACTACAGCAGCCAAAACTTTCATGGCATTGATGGCGGTTATTTAACTGCTGGCGCAGCCGTTTCCTACGATCCTATTACTCAATATGTTTTACCTCCTGGCGAAAACCTAGTACGCCAATTTCTCATAGACTCTATTCAATGTAAACCAAGGCGAATTTTAGATTTAGGTTGCGGTACGGGTTCAACAACTTTAATGCTCAAACAAGCCTTCCCCCAAGCAGAAGTAATAGGCTTAGACTTATCCCCTTATATGCTAGTTAGAGCAAGCCATAAAGCAAAAGAAGCAGGCTTAAATATAGAGTGGATACAGGGAAACGCCGAGCAAACGGGGTTTAAAGACGCGAGTTTCGATTTAGTTACCGCTTCCTTGTTGTTTCATGAAACGCCAACGACGGTATCTCAAACAATTCTGCATGAATGCTTCCGTCTATTATCATCGGGAGGAGAAGTAGCAATCCTAGATGGCAATCAGCAAACCATACGCAATTTAGAGTGGTTAAGTAACATTTTTGAAGAACCGTATATTCGCGATTATGCCGCCGCTAGTTTAGATAATTGGATGAATAGAGCCGGATTTGCTGCCGTACAAACTCAAGATTGGTGGTTTATTCATCAAGTAACGCGCGCCGTCAAACCATTAGCACAGACAAAAGAGTATGCTGTTGATGCGGCTTGGATGCCTGCACCTGGTTACTAAAAAGCTATGAGTTTGAAGGCAGTTTTATTTGATTTTAACGGGGTCATTATTAATGATGAACCCCTCCACGAGCAATTAATAGAGCAAATTTTGCTAGGAGAAAATTTGCGCCCCCAACCGGGGGAATTTAGAAAAATTTGCTTAGGAAGAAGCGATCGCGTTTGTTTAAAAGAATTACTCACTAATCGCGGTAGAGTAGTTAGCGAAAGCTATTTAACCGAATTAATCGAGCGCAAAGCCCAAGCTTATCAAAAACTATGGCGCGAACAACCCGACCAGTTGCCAATTTATGATGGTTTAGAAGACTTGATATATCAACTAACGTCGCGCAACATCAAGTTAGCTGTAGTTACAGGCGCTATTCGTACAGAAGTAGAACTTGTCCTCGATAGTACAAACTTAGCTAAATACTTTAATGCGATCGTTGCTGGAGACGATATACTTACAAGCAAACCTGCCCCCGATGGCTATCTTTTAGCTGTAGAACGTCTCAAAGCACTCTACCCCAACACTAATTTACAACCAAAAGACTGTTTGGCAATTGAAGATACCCCCGCAGGCATTCAAGCCGCCAAAAGTGCCGGAATCGCCGTTGTAGGCGTAGCTAATACCTATCCCTTCCATATGCTTCAGCGTCAGGCAAATTGGACAGTAGATTACCTCCGCGATTTAGAAATAGAACGAGTGCAGAAAGTATTAAGAGAGAAAAAATAAGCTGTCCTGGTTAGAAAAATGTTATAGTATAAAGCTGAATAAAAGGGGAATTAGCTCAGTTGGTAGAGTGCTGCGATCGCACCGCAGAGGTCAGGGGTTCGAGTCTCCTATTCTCCATCTTTTCACAGTAAGCATCTCAAGCTTTATACTTATCTAGATTAACTTGCCAACAGCATTTTGAGGCAAAACTTAAAAATTTTCCGTCTAGTTTGCCATGTACAAAAAACCGAGACATAACAGCAGCATTCAGGGAAATTATCAATAAAAAAGCCAACTACTAAATTAGCAGCAGGCTTAAAAATTAAAAATTATCAGCTTACTTAATAAGACTCACACCCAAGGGATGCTCCAAACACTTAAAAAGTAATCTTTATTTTCCCCCTTTTTAAGGGGGGTTAGTCTTAACTAAGTTCTTACTTAATACTTACTTTCGCACCAGCTTCTTCAAGCTGCTTTTTAGTATCTTCCGCAACATCTTTAGTTACAGCTTCTTTAACTGGCTTTGGTGTAGATTCTACTAAGTCTTTAGCTTCTTTCAAGCCCAAACCTGTCAAA
>CAJQOK010000092.1 GCA_905479905.1 uncultured Aliterella sp. | reverse complement strand
GGAGGGGGTACCTTCAAAAGCATACATAGTAAGCAACCTTAGTAAGGGAGGCTGCATGAATTTGCGGACAGGGGGGGGGGAGGCGGTCAAAAAATCCAAAATTTTTGCGGATGTCATTAATGGAAGCCCCTTGCCAAGTGTTTAAAAGTTTTACACTTGAGTCACTTGACCTTATCGTACTGGTTTTTTCAGAATTGTACCGTCGTGGTGGAGGAAGTGTGCGAACCCATACAGCTGAGGCTGCCAGGCGTTGGAGGAGCTCAAATGGCGATCCAAGTACGTGAGTTCAAATTGGTACATGTACAGTAGATGTGTAATCGGTACAGTAGTGTCCAGTTAATCGTTCCGGTCAATTGTTTAATTTTGGGCTGGTCCTATATAAAAGGTCGGCTGACTACTGCGACAATTTTTTATGAAGAATCAGGCTGGTATGATGGGCAAACTTGGACGAAACCTGCAGAAGTGCTGTCGCGGGACTCGTTAATTGCCACTTACCAAATCCAACCAATTTTACAAAGAATACAGCAAAGTTTTATCAGTTTGGTCTTATTTTTACTTGCAGGAACTATAGTTTGGAATTTTTTATAAATATTTAGCTCTAATGACTCTGGTAAATGGTACATTTTACCCATGACAAGGGGAAAAAGAACACAAGCTGCGGAACTTGAAGTCAGGTTACTGCGTGAAGGCATTATTGAATCAAAGCATCAAGTCCAAGCGGTCGTTTGTGATGACCGGGGACGGGTTTTGTCGGTAGCAGGAAACTCAGAAACGGCTACCTTTGCGCGCTCGGCGCTCAAACCATTTCAGGCTTTAAGCGTCACAGCTACAGGCACTTTAGAACGCTACGAATTGAGCGATCGCGATTTAGCAATTATTTGTAGTTCCCACCAGGGTACAATCGAGCAGGTGCGACAAGTATTTAATATCTTGTGGCGCTCAGATATTGAAGCTTCACTCCTCCAATGTCCGATACCCGAAGGTAAAAGCAGCCGCTTACAATATAATTGCTCTGGCAAACACGCCGGAATGTTGGCAGTATGTCAACAACGGCATTGGCCCTTAAATACTTACTTACAGCACAATCACCCCGTACAGCAACTAATTTTTGGTAAAGTTGCCGAGTTGCTAAGAATGCCCGCCGCCGAGTTTATTCATGCTCATGATGATTGTGGTGCGCCAACTTATTTGTTGCAGTTGGGACAAATGGCATCTTTGTACGCGCAATTGGCTTCGGGACAAAATTTAGATATGGAGCGGATTGTTCGCGCTATGACCCATCACCCCACAATGATAGCGGGAGAAGGAGAATTTGATACCGAACTCATGCGTTTGACTGAGGGGGAACTGGTGAGCAAAGCTGGAGCCGAGGGGGTGCAGTGTATCGGTAGAACTGGCGAAGGAATGGGAATTGCAATTAAGGTCATGGATGGGGCAAAACGGGCTAAGTATGCCGTTGCTATTCATGTATTACAACAAATGGGCTGGATCGATCCTAGCGTGGGAGAAATTTTAACAGAAAGCTTTATGACTCTGGGCAAATTCAAGCGTTTAGAAGTAATTGGCGAATTATCTATTCTTTAGTTGCCAAAATCAAAAATAGTGTTATATTGATAAAGGCGACGCGGGATAGAGCAGCCTGGTAGCTCGTCGGGCTCAGATAGTAAAGTTAACTACGCGCTTAAAAGTTAATTTTGCGGTGGGCGGTACACGAAGTAACTTGTGTGCGTTTACTTGTCAAATTCGGGGAAGCCATTAGCGTGGTAATCCCGAGCCAAGCCTCAGAAATGGGGAAGGTGTAGAGACTGGGAGGCAAGCACCCGAACGGTAAATCCGAGGGTGAAGGGACAGTCCAGACCCCAAACTGGTTTAACCAGGCAGTGAAAGCTGTAGGTGGTAAGCATAACCCGAAGGTCAGTGGTTCAAATCCACTTCCCGCCACTTAAATAAAACCCTGCACTTACTTAGTAGTTGCAGGGTTTTATTTTATGCTGATTAATACTATTAAAGGTTGAATAAAACGTATTGGACACAAAGCTGAGAGGAGATATAGCAGAACAAGCTGCGGTTTTTCAAGCCTTGAAGCATGGTTGGGGAGTATTAAAACCTGTAGGAGATAGGTTGGCTTACGATTTAGTCTTCGATATTTGTGGGGAGTTAGTTAAGATCCAAGTAAAGTATGCTTGGTGGGATGAGCCTTCCGGTAATTATGTTGTAGATAACCGTCGTACCAAGACTAATAGGCGATTGATGATTAGAGCCGGGTACAAACAGTCAGACTTTGAATTTGCCTTAGCATATATAGAACAACTAGATTTATTTTATATTTTTCCAGTAGATGTATTTATTGGGTATGGTAGCGAGATTCATTTGGTAGAATCCGAGAAGCGACAAAGAAAGCCTCGTTCTGCAAATTATCGTGCTGCTTGGGAATTAATATTGCAGTGGGTTACCCAAAAAAAAGGTTGCGAAGAATCCCTTGTTCATACAAAGGAAATTGTATATTGAACGCCAATCATGGTGACTAAGCCAATAAAACATCATTTCAGAATACTTTTGTTGCTTT
>CAJQOK010000091.1 GCA_905479905.1 uncultured Aliterella sp. | reverse complement strand
AAAATTGCTTGACATCGCGGACAATAAGGCTAATTTCGTGGGGTAATGTTCCGCCATTTGTATCGCATAAAGCCACCCATTGCGCCCCTGCATTTACGGCTGTTAGTAAAGTTTTTAGGGCGTAATCTTTATTTTGCTTATAACCATCAAACCAATGTTCGGCATCATAAATTACTTTGCGTCCAGATAATTGTAGATAGGCGATCGTATCGCGGATCATCTCTAAGTTTTCGTCTAAACTGGTCTTTAAGCTTTCTGTAACGTGCAAATCCCAAGATTTACCGAAAATAGTTACCCAGCGAGTTCCCGCCGCGAGAATCGCTTGCAGCATCGGATCAGTTGCTGCTGATATATGGGGGCGACGAGTAGAACAAAAAGCAACAATCTCCGCGTTAGTTAAAGGTTCTTCTTGAAGTTGCCAGAAAAATTGTACATCTTTAGGATTTGCCCCTGGCCATCCACCTTCTATAAAAGGCACTCCTAATCTGTCTAACTGTCTGGCGATGCGGAGTTTATCTTCTATAGAGACAGATATTCCTTCCCTTTGGGTTCCATCCCTTAACGTGGTGTCGTAGATCCAAAGCTGTTTTGTCATAAATACTAATTAGACTAAGAGGGATATCAATAATAGGAAAATAGAATAATATGCCCCAAGTTTTTGCTCAGGGTAAAGTAATAGTTTGCAATGATGGTGACAATCTCCGTCAGGTACTACTCAATAATGATATCAATCTCTACAATGGCAACGCCTCAGTAATTAATTGTCATGGACTTGGTACTTGTGGTACTTGCGCTGTGATGGTAGAAGGTGAAGTTTCGGAAGTAACTTGGCAAGATAAAACGCGGCGCAGTCTTCCTCCTCATTCTCCCTCTCAAAATCTCCGTCTTGCTTGTCAAACCAAGGTTTTGGGCAATGTAAAGGTGACAAAATTTGATGGTTTTTGGGGACAAGGTGAAAAAGTTGTTTGGACGGCAAAAGCTTAGTTTTAAGGGAAAATTGTTTAGTTGGTGGAGTTAGTTAGTGCGAAGCCCGTTACCGGGCGCTTGCGCGATCGCATTCCTAATCTTCGCAAAGCATTAATTCATAATAATAATCAATGCTTCCATAACTTGTGTTTTAAGTTTTGACCAACCTATGAAGTTTTCCCAGCCCTATCAACCGCTTCTACTCCGCATTTTGCATGGGTTAACAGGTCTATTTTTAATTGCGGCAATTTTGACGGCTTTCTGGACTTACAATACTTTTGATGGACGTTGGGGGAAACTTCCCCTTCCTTACTACCCTGAAATTGAAGGCTTGCATGGGACGTTTGGGCTATTTACATTGCTCATTTTTCCCCCATTTGTTGTTTATGCCTTTCATCGGGGACAAAAAAGATTAATCCAACCCGATTTTTTAGCCAAGCTACATCAATTTGGTAAGCCTATTTGGTGGTATACCTTAAACCGCTTTTCTAACACCCTAATAATTTTGGCACTCACTTTCGCCGTTTTTAGCGGCAAAATGATGGACGAGAAATGGTTGCCTAATGGAAAACTCGATTACTTTTGGTACTATGCCCATCTAATGTCATGGGTAGTTATCATAGTTTGTATTGCTCTGCATCTGCTCCTAAACGCTAAAGTGGGAGGATTGCCATTACTACTATCGATGTTAAACTGGCGATTTCGTGCCAAAGATAGCCCCGCCCTGTGGTCTACTCATATTGCTAATTGGTGGTCTTGGCGACGGAGTACGCAATTAAACTTAAAATCTATTTCTCTACTTACTGTTTTAGAAATAGTGGTGCTGATAAGTATTGTGGCTGCGTGGATAATTTCGCTATTGAAGGAGTTTTAAATTTTTACTGATTAGCAAAATTAATAAAGATTAATCGCTAGGCTAGAGATGGGGAAAAAGGAGCAGATGGCATGACAACGGATGTTTTGATTATTGGTGGTGGTGTAATTGGTTTAGCGACGGCTATTGAATTAAAATTGCGATCGCACTCTGTAACTATAATTGTCCGCGATTTCCTATCGGGCGCAAGTCACGCCGCCGCCGGAATGTTAGCACCCGTTGCCGAACAAATCCCCCCCGGTGCAATGTTAGAATTATGTATGCTGTCGCGCCAGCTATACTCTGATTGGACGAGCAAAATTGAGCATATTAGCGGTTTAAGTACAGGCTACTGGAATTGTGGCATTTTAGCCCCAGTTTACGAGAAAATAAGCCGAAATAATGCTCAGTGGTTAGATAAAAGTGCAACTTCTCAGCATCAGCCTAATTTAAGTTCTGAAGTAGCTGGTAGTTGGTGGTATCCCGAAGATGGACAGGTAGACAATCGGGCTTTAACTAATGCACTTCAAGCCTGTGCGATCGCAATAGGTGTAATTATTCAAGATAAAGTCACAGTCAAAAGCTTTATCTATGAACAAAATCGCGTTACAGGGGTTTGCACCACAACTAACGATCTTATCCATGCCGAACATTATGTACTAGCAACGGGCGCTTGGTCACAGGAATTATTACCCATACCAGTGCATCCCAAAAAAGGACAAATGCTGTCGGTGCGTGTAACTGATAAAGAATTGCCCTTAAAGCAAGTTTTATTTGGTTCGGATATATACATAGTGCCGCGTACAGATGGGAGAATTATTATCGGTGCAACTAGCGAAGACGTGGGCTTTACTCCTCACAATACTCCCGCAGGTATGCAATTACTCCTACAACAGGCTATCCGCCTTTATCCACCATTACAGAATTATCCGATTGAGGAATTTTGGTGGGGTTTTCGCCCAGCAACGCCGGATGAGTTGCCAATTTTAGGCGCAAGTCCTTACTTTAATCTTACTCTTGCCACTGGTCATTATCGTAATGGCATCCTTTTAGCCCCTGTAACTGCTAATCTAATTGCCGATGTCATAAATAACAAAACTTCTTCCTTGTTAGAACATTTCCACTACTCCCGGTTTTACAGTTAAATATATTTCCTTTTTCAAAATGCAGACACTTAATCATTCCTTAGAACAATCCTTAGATCGCCCCTTAATCATTGCGGGTAAAACCTTTCAATCGCGCTTGATGACGGGTACGGGCAAATACCGCAGTATTGAAGAAATGCAACAAAGTATTATTCAAAGCGGCTGCCAAATTGTTACCGTTGCCGTGCGGAGAGTACAAACTAACGCCCCAGGACACGAAGGCTTGGCAGAAGCGCTAGATTGGACAAAAATTTGGATGTTGCCCAATACAGCAGGCTGTCAGACGGCGGAGGAAGCGATCCGCGTGGCACGGCTAGGGCGAGAAATGGCGAAATTATTAGGACAAGAAGATAATAATTTTGTCAAATTAGAAGTTATCCCCGATCCTAAATACTTATTGCCCGATCCGATTGGGACTTTGGAAGCTGCCGAAAAGCTAGTCAAAGAAGGCTTTGCCGTCTTACCTTATATTAATGCCGATCCAATTTTGGCTAAACGTTTAGAAAATGTGGGTTGCGCTACAGTTATGCCTTTAGCTTCTCCCATTGGTTCGGGTCAAGGGATGAAAAATGCGGCAAATATTGCCATAATTATTGAAAATTCTGGCATTCCTGTAGTTGTAGATGCTGGAATTGGTACGCCTAGCGAAGCCGCGCAAGCGATGGAAATGGGCGCAGATGCTTTACTGATTAATAGCGCGATCGCACTAGCTGAAAATTCCCCAATTATGGCGCGTGCTATGAATCTCGCCACCCAAGCAGGACGCATGGCGCACCTAGCCGGACGTATCCCCATTAAAGACTATGCGATCGCAAGTTCCCCCTCAATTGGCACAATTAATAGCTAATAATTAATCCAGTCTTTTCCAAGGCTGGAGGGTATGTAAAGATTTATTTCTAAAATTTGTGAGTTTATTTACAACCTTATGTTACGATTGGTAAATTCACTAGCAAAAGGGTAGAAAATATGCCATATACAACAGAAGAAGGCGGTCGTCTAAATAACTTCGCTAAAGAGCCAATAGTTTACCAAGCCGAAGATCCTACAGGTACAGAAAAGCGCAACTATGTTTTCTTGGGAATAGTTGCCGCAGCTTTAGTTGGTGGTTTAATATTTGTTGCTGTGTCTGTTTCCTCTGTAAGCTAAACTTCACGTCCTAAGATCGCACTAAATAGTGATGAGTAGTCAGCATCCGCAAACCCGCTAGTTATCGCTATTTCCAATATTTTTTTCACCCCTTCAATACTGCTAATATTCATTTTTTCCCCCTGGGCTTCGTTGATAAATAACTCCGTATCTTTCAATAAGTGCTTAGTGGGAAAATTGGGATTAGAATAATTGCGATCGCGCATTCGCTGCAATTTCTTGTCAAAAGTGGGCGCATACAAGGCACTTTGACGGAGAATTTGCATAAAAATGTCAACATCCGCACCTTGACGTTCAACAAAACCTAAACTTAAAGCAAAAGCTGTAGTCAAAGAAGCAATTAATTGATTTAAGGCTAGTTTAATTGCTGAAGCGCTGCCTACTTCTCCAATTAACAAAGGTTTACTACCAAAGTTTTGTAACAAAGCCTGCCAACGTTTAAATTGCGCCTCTGTAGCGCCTACCATAACTATCAGCTTGCCAGATTGGGCTTCGGGAATGCTACCTAAAACTGGTGCTTCTAAATAATCTCCGCCAAGTGCGATAATTTCAGTGGCGATCGCTATACTTTCAGTGGGTGCGATCGTACCCATTTGAATTACAGTCTTTTTTGCTAAATATTGCTTAACATCCTCCGATAACAACAAACTGCGGATAGCTGAAGCATTAGTAAGCATGAGAAAAATACAATCGCTATCAATAATTGCCTCTATAGGTTGCTGGGCAATCTTCACCCCTGCCTTCTGGAGGGGTTCTAGCTTCAAGAGAGTGCGGTTGTAAGCTACTAAGTCAATTTTAGCCTCTACAAGCCTTTGAGCCATTGGTAGCCCCATTAGCCCCGTACCAATAAAACCTATTTGCATAAACTTAAACAGTTTCTAAAAATTCTCGCATATACCGATTAACTAACTCTGGCTGCTCTTGCTGTACCCAATGGCTGCAATTGGGAATATACTTTATTTGCAAGTTGCGAACGTATGCCTCAGTATTATTAGTTAACTCTTTACCTAAAGCTACATCGCTTTCGCCCCAAATCATTAATGTAGGTACTTCTAAAATACTCCAATCAGTATTTAGCATCCTTTGCTGAGAAATATTGCGGTAATAATTTAACATCGCTGTCAAAGCACCCCGTTTTGCTAGTGCATCTTTATAAGCTTCAATATCAGCTTTAGTAAACGCACTTTTATTGACTACTCCCGCAGTCATCATTGTTTCAATTATTTGATAATCCGAAGCTTGAATCAAGGCTTCGGGAATCTCCGGTAACTGAAACAAAAACATATACCAACTGCGAAGCAATTGCTGGGGAGTGCGTAAACCTTCCGCCATTTTTGCGGGATGAGGAATATTTAAGATAATTAGCTTCTCTACCATTTGAGGACGAGAGTAAGCAAAATGCCAAGCGATCGCACCTCCCCAATCATGCCCTACTAATACGCACTTGTCGTAACCTAAACCTGTAATTACACCTTCAATATCTTTAATAAATTCGTCCATTACGTAAGCCGATTGCGCTTTTGGCTTATCGCTGTCGTTATAACCGCGTAAATCTGGCGCTACAACTTGGTAATCTGTTGCGAATGCTGGGATTTGATGCCGCCAAGAATACCAAAATTCAGGAAATCCATGCAGCATTAACATTAATGCCCCGTTTCCCTGGGTAACATAGTGTAGTTTTACGCCGTTTGTAGTAATGTATTCGTGCTGCCAAGAATCTGTAATTGCAGTCATAATTAATACTCCTTAAAATTGAATACTTTGGTATCGCTTGAGTTTATAAACTAAAATTAATAAACTTGGTTATAATTTATACAGGTAAGCAGATGTATTTATTAATTATTTTTTGGTAAGTATCGTTTGTATAAGTATATTTTTAATCATGGCACAACAATTAATGCAGGAACGTTCTTTATGGATAGAACGGTTAGCCCGATTTGGCTACGCAGCGAAGGGCGTTGTTTATGGCATAGTTGGATTATTAGCCGCACAAGCAGCTTTTGGTTCTGGCGGACAAACTACCGATACTAAAGGCGCTTTAAGTGCGATTGTAACGCAGCCTTTTGGAAAATTTTTACTAAGCTTAGTTGCAATCGGTTTAATTGGCTACTCACTTTGGCGTTTTATTCAAGCGGTTAAAGATCCCGAACACAAAGGTACAAAACCTAAAGGTTTAGCACAACGGATTGGTTATGCAGCTAATGGTTTTATTTATGGAAGTTTAGCCTTAAGTGCGATTAAAATTGTTATCGGTTCGGGGAGTGGTGGTGATAATAATTCTACTCAAGATTGGACGGGGAAATTACTTTCTCAACCTTTCGGACAGTGGCTTGTCGGAACAATTGGCGCGGCGGTAATTGGTTTAGGTTTTTATCAGTTTTATAAAGCTTACAAAGCAAAGTTTCGTAAAGAAATGAACTTAAGCCAGGTAAGTGATGTACAGCAAAATTGGATAATTGCGATCGGTAGGTTTGGTTTAGCAGCGCGGGGTGTGGTATTTTGTATTATTGGGTTCTTTTTAATTCAAGCAGCGCGACAGTACGACGTACGCGAAGTACGCGGGTTAGGTGAAGCTTTGCAGGTACTACAACAGCAACCTTATGGCCCTTGGCTTTTGGGTATAGTAGCCTTGGGTTTAGTTGCTTACGGCATTTATATGATAATTCAAGGGCGCTATCGTTATTTGAATACACAAGAAGTTTAGCTTAGTAATATTTCTAAATAAAGCCGTGCGATCGCATGGCTTTTTTGTGCGTAAATTAATAAAAGCCTAGAATTAACGCATTTATTTTATTAATATCTGATCTTTTTCGATTGTCGAACATAAGTAATTAGCTTAATCTAGGATTGAAATCAAAATAAAGTTTTTTGATAAAAATTCAAAGTTTCCTACTTATCTGCGTAAGGGTCGTTGCAAATGTCATTATTAACAGTAACCAATAGCACTGTTTTTAGAAAATCTAATCAAGATTTAAGTAAACTAACTAACAAAGATAAATTTAGTATCAATGCGGGAGAAAAACTTAATATCAAGTATGCGTTTAAAGCCGGAGATAGCTGTTTTATAAAATTAGAACAAGAGCTTGGTACTGTAGGTAAAATAGGCTATTTTTTGCACAAAGATATTGATGTCGAAATTGCTGAAGTCCGGGGTGTCTGGCTTACAAATGTTGACAGTAATATATTACATTCCCGCGCTCAGATTGAAGTAGGTTTGCAAAGGCTCAAAAATTTAGATTTTAACACTATTTATCCGGTAGTTTGGCAACGGGGTTTTACCCTTTATCCTAGCAAAGTTGCCCAAGATTTTATAGGTTGTTCTGTGATGGAAACTTCTAACTTTTTTCAAAACAGAGATATGCTAACAGAAGTTATAGAAGTAGCAAAACCTCTAAACTTAAGGGTTATTCCTTGGTTTGAGTATGGTTTAATGACTCCCCCAAACTCTCCTTTAGCTCAAAAACATCCGGATTTATTAACTTTAGATATTAACCAAAGTCCCATTAGATTAAAAAGCCACGATAGTAATAAGCGCGACATTCAAGCTTGGTTGAATCCCTGTCAACCGAAAATACAACAATTCATAATTGATTTAATTGCTGAAATTGTTGAAAACTATGAAATTGATGGGATTCAATTAGACGACCATTTTGGATTTCCGGTAGAAATGGGCTACGATTTATTTACCCAAAATCTCTATAAAATTGAACAAAGTGTTAAAAATGTTCCTGCTAATCATCAAGATCCAAAATGGGTAAGTTGGGGGATTAAAAAAACTACTGAGTTACTAGAACAAATATTTTATACTGTTAAAAGCAAACGATCAGATTGCTTAGTTTCTATTTCTCCTAACCCTCTAAGTTTTGCAAAAAAATATTATTTAGCAGATTGGGAATTATGGGTAAAAAAAGGATTAGCAGAGGAAATCGTTTTGCAAGTATATCGAGATAATTTACCTCGTTTTCTGGGAGAAATAAGTAAGTTAGAAGTTGTGAAATCTAAAAACCATATTCCGGTTAGCATCGGTATTTTAGCCGGACTTAAAAATAAACCTGTTGCTCTTGATTGGATTAAAGAACAAATCCACGAAACTCGCGCAGCTAAACTCTCTGGGGTGTCTTTTTTCTTCTATGAAAGTCTCTTTAATGAAATTGCGCTAAATCCTAGTAATATTTTGCAGATAACGGCTAGAGATTCAGCACAGGTTGAGGATTTATTTGTATAGCATCCTTGAAACAGGAGAAATTAAGCGAATATATCTGTTAGTATCTTTTCTTAGGTGCGATCGCTTATCTCAACATAAAAGTGAAACTTGTAACCAATTCTCAGTATTATTACCTAAATATTTTATTTTTTACCTTCTGTCATCTACACAAAGACATACTTTTATCGTCATTCAAGGGAAAAATTGTCAAGATATAAATCCGATTGTTAAGAAATTAGTAACTCTTGTATCTTATTGTGTTGTTCTTTTGTCACTTTATAGCTGCATTGAGTATATTCTTAAAAGATAAAGAAATTATTAAGAAGAGGTTTCTATGACTCCAGCAATCTTACGTCGGCTGTGGTCGGTAGTCGAAGCTACCCAGGCTCATACTCTATTGAAACTTGATGATGCCAGCCTTGTACAGTGGTTGACTAATCAAACTACCAACACAACATTTTTAGATGGTAGCCAAACCGATGTCCTTAGCGACTATATAGAGTCACGTCTAACTTTAATTCGAGACTTGGCTCAAGAACGTTAATTAGCAACAAAACTTTAATTATTAAGGATTAGGTTTTGGTGCTAAAGGCGGAAAACTTTGCAAGGAACGATTGTTAGTTGTTGCTAGAGCTTGAGCTACAAAAGTATAGCCGAGGTAAGCCGGAACAACTATAGCAATGGAAAGAGCGATCGCACTAAGCCACTTGCCAGGTTGCCAAGAAGAACCATAAGCGCAACGATAGGGATCGCGGTTAAGAAATTCAGGTTTAATAATTTCTCTAAAGGCGATGGGGCGCTTAAAACGCACGCGGCGATCATCTAGTTTTTCTAGCAAAATCCAGCCAGCTTCCATTTCTTCGTCACATAAAAGTTGGAAAATTACTGGATCTTTGAACAAATCACGCTTAGTACGGACAATTTTAAACTCCCATCCTACCAAACGCGGATCTTTAAGTTCTTGCTCTTTGCCAAAGCCATTACTATGATGCTCGGATGAACCGTTGGATTCGTAAGCTTCGTAAGCTTCGTAAGGCGTTAACATTTCTTCTTCCTCCACATTTTGTTTTGGGTTCATAGGATTAGTTGCCCGAATTTTCTGATCATAATTACGACACTATTGAATGATGCACTACTGACAAACAGGCTACAAAAAGAATTTCTCAAGAAAGCGAACTTATTACTAAGTTATTTGCTTAAGGGGAAAATACCCTTCAAACAAGCAATCTGCGCCTATACTGCGCCAATGGTAGCGCTCTAGAGTGAGAGCCTGGGTCATGTTAGTTAAATTCAATTCACCTACTGGGGAAAAAGCCTGACTCCCACCAATAATTTTTGGGGCAATAAAAGCAAGCACTTTTTGAACAGCACCACAGGAAATCGCGCTGGCGGCTAAAGTACCTCCACATTCCCACAATACGGACATAATACCCAAAGAATATAAATACTTCATTGCCTCTAATGGTGTCAAAGGGTCTAATTCCACAACCATTACTCCCTTGGCTAACAGCAATTGTTGAAAATCTCTATTCACTCCTACGGCGGTTAATACTAAAGTGGGTGCGGAGGCTATTTCTTGCCATAGGTGAGCTTCGGCGGGTAAATCTAAAGTACGGCTCATTACTACGCGCAGGGGGTTCTTAGCCTCCCCCAGCCTACTTGTCAATTTGGGATTGTCTAACCTTAAAGTATTACCCCCAATAACGATCGCATCGCAAGCTCCCCGCAACTTATGTACTTCACTCCGGGCAGCTTCCCCAGTAATCCAAGCACTATGCCCGTTACTGGTGGCAATTTTACCATCGAGAGTCATCGCATACTTTAAAATGCCAAAAGGCTGATGATATATAATCCGATGAATAAAAGCCTCATTTAACAGACGGCAATCGGCTTCCTCTACTCCTACTACTACCTCTATTCCCGCAGAGCGTAATCGGGCAATACCGCCGCCAGAAACGCGCGGATCGGGGTCAACCATCCCAACTACGACTTTAGCTACCTTAGAATCGACTACAGCCTCGCTACAAGGAGGAGTTCGCCCGTAATGATTGCAAGGCTCTAGATTTACGTAAAGTGTTGCACCCGTTGCTCGGCTTCCGGCAGCTTTGAGCGCAAAAACTTCAGCATGGGGTTGACCTGCGCCGGGGTGGAAACCTTCACCGATAATTTCGCCATTAAGAACTACTACCGAGCCTACGAGCGGATTAGGAGCAGTGCGTCCTAGGGCGTTACGAGCTAGAGACAAACACCGTTGCATCATCTCTTTATCAAAGGCAGTAACTACCGTTATGGGCGGCGAATTGTTTGAGGCATCTGAGGGAAAGTTCACGTAAATAGATTATTTTTAATGCTGGGCAATATTATAAGGGCGATCGCCAATCGGTAACTAATTAGTATTTACTGATTGATGCTGCCACCAGCGATTAAGAGGATAATAAACCACTGGGCCCCAAAGACTGCTAACGATCGCACTAGCTAAAGCCCTTTGCTGGTGATAAGTCCATTGGTAGGCTAAAGTCAGCACAAATTTATCTAGGGATAGGTTAGGTTCAAGAAAAGCAAATTGCCAGCCCATAATCATTTCTGCAAGTATAGTCATACCAAAGATAATTAAAGCAATAGAAATAAAATCTTCTTGCAAGTAGCGCGTTTTGTGCAAACGCGCCGTCAAAATACCCACCACTGTCAAACTCAAAGCATGAGTAGGAACGGGATTTGTCATCCCATCAAGTAGCCAGCCTAAAGTTACCCCCGCAAGCAAGCCAGCCACCATCGAGCGTTTGACGCTCCAACACACAACCCAAATTAATAGCCAATTGGGAGCAATGCCCAATAACTCTAGTCCTGGTAAACGCACAGTCAAAAGCAATAAACACAATCCTAGAGAACCAACTACAACTGTCCAATTTAATAAATGGGTTTTAACCAAGCTTTGACGCACAAACTTTCTCCTCAAAGCTGATTATTTATTTTCCTGATTGCCAACATTGGCATATACAAACACCCACTCTAAATAATTTAGTGGTGAAGTGAGAGCAAGTTCAGCTTCTGGGGCAGGACTTTTAGTTAAATCGATTTTTTCTACTCTCCCCACAGGTATACCCGCCGGAAATATTTGACTATAAGGCGAAGTTGCCACAAAGTCACCCAATCGAACATCGGGGACTTTATCAAAAAATTGCATCACCGCCCGTGTAGAAGATTGCCCTCTAAGCAACCCCGTATAACGACTGCGGCTAACAGTTACTCCCACTTGGCTTGTAACGTCGCTAACCAATAGAACGCGGCTGGTATGGGGAGTAACGCTAATAACTTTACCTACCAATCCGCCGGGAGCGGTGACTACATAGTCTATTTTGATGCCCTCCTTGCTACCGCGCCCCAGAGTTACTTGTTGCCACCAAAGGTCGGCATTGCGTCCAATTACTGGAGCGACAATCATGCTTCTATTTTTTTGCGCGGCTCGATAGTCTAGTAATTCTTTTAGCTGTTGATTCTGGCTTTCTAATTCTACTAAGCGCCCAATTAATTCGATTGTTTGAGCATTTTCTAACCGCTCGACTTGAGGAGGATTTTGAAAGGGGCGAGTAACTATACCTGTTAGTTCGCTAATTGCACTTCCTTGAGTTTGCCGAATTATCCACGCACAAAAGAGCGCCAAACAAGTGCCGATTAATTGCCACCGATTTTTATCCCACCACCGCCACATTGCATACATCACTATTGACTTCGAGAACGTCCGCTAAATACTCGTTCCATTTGATTGAAGTTTTCTAATACTTTGCCTGTACCCAAAACTACACAGTTTAAAGGTTCGTCTGCTATGTGGGTAATGATGCCCGTCTCATGACTAATTAAAGTATTGATACCCCGCAGTAAAGCTCCACCTCCTGCCAGCATAATACCGCGATCGACAATATCGGCAGCAAGTTCTGGTGGTGTTCGCTCTAAAGTCCGCTTGACTGCTTCAATAATTACAAGTAGTGGCTCTGACATACTTTCTCTGATTTCTGGTCCTTTAACTGTTACCGTTCGGGGCAATCCTGAAAGCAAGTGCAATCCTCGCACTTCCATCACTGCCTCATCATCACCGCGATTAGGGTAAGCTGAACCAATACGAATTTTAACTTCTTCGGCGGTGCGTTCACCAACAATCATATTGTGAATCTTTTTCATGTAATGAATGATTGCTTCATTTAGCTCGTCTCCAGCCACCCGCACCGATTCGCTTTCTACAGTGCCGTTGTAACTTAGCACGGCAATTTCTGTCGTTCCGCCACCAATATCGATAATCATGTTGCCTATGGCTTCAGTTACGGGCAATCCTGCCCCAATTGCCGCCGCCAATGGCTCGTCAACTACATGAACTTCTCTTGCTCCTGCGCGCAATGCCGCATTCATCAGGGCTTGTTGTTCTACCCCCGTAACCCCGCTAGGAATGCCCACTACAATGCGCGGGTTTACCGTTCTACCACCACTGGCGCGTTGAATAAAGTGCTTGAGCATCAATTCGGCTGTGTCAAAGTCTGCAATCACGCCATCACGCAACGGGCGACTAACAACTACACTACCGGGAGTTCTACCCAACATTTTTTTGGCATCTTCTCCTACCGCCAGAACTTGTTTGTCTTTGGAATCGATAGCAATAACTGAAGGCTCTTGTAAGACAATGCCTTTACCCGATACAAAAACGAGGGTATTGGCTGTACCGAGATCGATACCCATGTCCCTAGATAAAGAAGGCTGATTAAAAAAACCAAAAAGACCCACGTGCCACGCTACCCCAAAGTTTGATAAGTTCTATTTAAAATAAAAAATAGTAACCGTGCTGGATCGTATTACTTCTTGTGCATTTAGTCTAGTAGAGTTACGAGGTTTTTGATTACTAGGAATTGGATTTGCAATTAATGCAGATTAGAGGCACGATTATGGAGTACACCTGTACTGTAAAGAAATTAATATGAGTGTTAATGTTGTGCATTTGATTGGGCGCGTGGGTAAAGATCCAGAGGTTAAATATTTAGATAGTGCCAAAGTAGTATGTAAGTTGACGTTGGCTGTCAATCGCCTATCGCGCAATAGTGACGAGCCAGACTGGTTTAACTTAGAAATGTGGGGTAAAACTGCCGAAGTAGCAGCCAACTACGTCCGCAAAGGTAAGCAAATTGCTGTGGAAGGTTCCTTAAAGTTTGACAGTTGGAGCGATCGCGCGACTGGAGCAAATCGTTCTTCACCAGTTATTTTAGTAGAAAGACTAGAATTGCTAGGTTCTAAGAGAGAAGACGAGGCTAATAGTTTTAGCGGTAATAGTGGAATGTAAAGAAAAGGCAGAAAATTAATGTTTTCTGCCTCTATTGCTAATAACTAATTTGTAAAGTAACACCAGCTTCTACCTTCTGTTCGCCGCCGATAACAGGGGTAGTAGCTTTAGGAGCAACAAGACGATTAGCCGCTTCGTATTGAACTAGAGGTTGGGGTTGAGGAGGAGCGGCATTATTAATTTGAATGCTGACAATTTCCTTAGCCGTAAAATTTAACGCGCCTAAAACCGAATTAGCTTGTTGTTGAGCGTTTTGGGTAGCTTTTTTTAATGCTTCTTGTTCAGCCGCTAATATCGCGCTGTCGGTAGCTATAAATCTAATACCTTCAATTCTTGTAGCTCCAACTCTGACAGATTCATCTAATAAATTGCCAATACTCTCGGTTGCAATTTGAAAACTAACAGTATTTGTGGCTGTATAACCTGTCAATGTCTGCGTATTGTTGTTGTAGCTGTACACAGGATTAAGACTAATGCCTGTAGTTTCTAGCTTTTGAACTTGCGACTGAGATTTAAGCAAAGCGACTACGGCGTTAGAACGTTTCGCAGCCTCCTGTTGAGCCGCCGTAGCCGTTTTTCCTTGGACTTCTACACCTAAACGTACCTCTGATAAGGTTGTAGGAATTGTCTCTACCCCACGACCACTAACGGTTAAAGTCCGCATCAACATATTTTGTACCTGTCCTCGATCTTGAGCTACGGAGCTATAGGTCGTAACACCTAGCAGACCAACAGCTAAAAGCAATAATACAAAACCTTGGCGTAAATTTTTGCTAGAACCTAGTTTTTGTACAGAGGAGTTATTTATCAACTTGAGTTTCATGGATTGTTAGTTTGACAAAATATTCTTAATCATCTCAACTATTGCCGCTAGTAAAGTGCGATCGCTCTCTACATCTAATCATGACGCTAAGGTCTTGCAATCTTCTTGTACAGTAAAAAAGATGATTTTTACATAGCTAATGGAAATAGAAGCAATTACTGCCCTTGACTTGCCACTGTTAACGCTTGTTCCCTCCTGGAATAAGACGATTTTACTAACTGCCAATGCCGTACCCGAAAGTAGCACTCTTGTCCTAGCGGGAGTATTGCTAAGTTTAGTAGTGGTGTATCTAGCAAGCAAAACTGGCGGAGAACTAGCCAATCGCTTTGGCTTACCGCCAGTATTAGGGGAATTAGTCGGCGGCGTAGTAGTGGGCGTTTCGGCTTTGGATCTTTTGGTGTTCCCTGAAGGTGGCGGCGATAGTTCAAGTTCGCTAATTATGACCTTGCTACAAACTACCGCAGGCTTAGATCCAAGCGCCGTAGCTGCCACTTTTCAAGCACAAAGTGAAGTGATTTCAGTTTTGGCAGAACTTGGGGTAATTGTCCTGCTATTTGAAATTGGCTTGGAATCAAACTTAAAAGAACTATTAGCAGTGGGTTATCAAGCCTTAGTAGTAGCAGTGGTGGGCGTAGTTGTTCCCTTTGCGGCGGGAACTATTGGGCTAATGACTTTGTTTCATGTGGCAGCTATTCCAGCGATTTTTGCCGGAGCGGCTTTGACGGCTACAAGTATTGGCATTACCTCTAAAGTGCTATCTGAACTAGGCAAGCTAAGTTCTACTGAAGGTCAAATTATTTTGGGTGCGGCGGTAATTGATGATGTCCTTGGGATCATCGTGTTAGCAGTGGTGGCGAGTTTGGCAAAAACTGGGGAAATAGATGTTAGTAATGTTATTTATTTGATT
>CAJQOK010000090.1 GCA_905479905.1 uncultured Aliterella sp. | reverse complement strand
AATATCAATCAAACGCTGCTATTTTTACTGATTTAGAGTTTCAAAGTACCTGGCAATCTAGTCGTTATATTTCAGGTACTCAAGGATTAATTACTAACTTTACTGGTGGTAAATATAGCGCGTCGTTAGGCACAATATCGCCCGAAAGTCAAGCAAAAAAGTTAGTAAGTCAGTTAGATAGGATATTTCCAGGGATTAGCGATGTCCGCCAAACGAGTGAAGCAATCCGCGCTTATTGGTTGGGAGAACCCTATTTTCAAGGTTCTTATTCGTGTTATTTAGTTGGGCAATGGACAAGTATCGCCGGAGCAGAAAAAGAGCGGGTAGGGAATTTGTTTTTTGCAGGCGAACATTGTTCTTCAACGGCGCAAGGCTATATGGAAGGGGGTTGTGAAAGTGGGGAAGTAGCCGCGAAGGAAATATTGCAAGACTTGGGGGTGAATAGCTCAAAATTCGATCCCCCCTAACCCACGTCAACAAAGCGGGAAGCAAAGCTACACCGCTTTTTGACTCCCCTTGAAAAAGGGGGGAAAATAAAGACTCTTTAACCTAGATTTAAGTCTGTTACTGCGCCGATACTGCTAGAAGATACTAGCTTTGCATATTTTGCTAATACGCCCCGATTGTAACGGGGTTTGGGTGGTAGCCACTGGGCGCGACGACTTGCTAATTCTGCTTCATCTACGTGCAGGTTTAAGGAGCGCGCAGGAGCATCAATGGTTATTGTGTCATTTTCACGGACAAGAGCGATCGCGCCACCAACAAAAGCCTCTGGTGCAACATGACCGACAACCATACCATAAGTACCGCCAGAAAAGCGCCCGTCGGTAATTAAGCCTACAGAATCGCCTAAACCAGCGCCAATAATTGCCGAAGTCGGGGCGAGCATTTCGCGCATTCCGGGGCCGCCTTTTGGGCCTTCGTAGCGAATTACAATTACATCCCCGGCGACAATATCTCCGGCTAAAATTGCCTTTAAGCAAGCTTCCTCAGAATCAAACACACGGGCGCGACCGGTAATAATAGGTTTTTTTACTCCGGTAATCTTGGCAACAGCCCCCTCAGTGGCTAAATTGCCCCGGAGAATGGCTAAATGACCTTGGGCGTACATAGGATTATCCCAAGGACGAATTACATCTTGGTCAGTGCGGGGCGTTTCGGGAATATCTGCTAGTATTTCAGCAATGGTTTGTCCGCTAATAGTTAAAGCATCTCCGTGTAATAGATTATGGGCTAACAGCATTTTCATAACTTGAGGAATACCGCCCGATTGGTGTAAGTCGGTAGCAACGTATTTACCACTAGGTTTAAGGTCGCAAATTACGGGTACACGGGCGCGGATAGTTTCAAAATCATCTAAACATAACTCTACTCCTGCCGAATGGGCGATCGCCATCATGTGTAATACGGCATTTGTCGAACCACCCACTGCCATAATTACCGAAATCGCGTTTTCAAAAGCTTTGCGGGTAAGAATTTGTCTGGGTAATATTTGCTGGCGAATCGCATCAACTAATACAAAAGCTGACTTTTCGGCACTGTTAGCCTTTTCCTCATCTTCGGCTGCCATTGTAGATGAATAGGGTAAACTCATCCCCATTGCTTCAATGGCGCTCGACATAGTATTGGCTGTAAACATACCGCCACAGGAACCCGCTCCAGGGCAAGCTTTGCGCTCAATTTCGAGTAATTCTCCTTCGTCAATTTTCCCGGCGCTGTACTGTCCTACCGCCTCAAAAGAACTAACAACGGTTAAATCGCGCCCATTGTGATGACCGGGTTTAATTGTGCCACCATAAACAAAAATAGCGGGAATATTCATGCGCGCGATCGCAATCATCGCCCCCGGCATATTTTTATCACAACCACCAATAGCTAGTACGCCATCCATACTTTGCCCGGTACAGGCGGTTTCGATGGAGTCGGCGATTACTTCGCGCGACACTAGGGAATATTTCATACCCTCTGTTCCCATCGAGATCCCGTCGCTAATAGTTATTGTGCCAAACATTTGCGGCATGGCGGCAGCATTACGCAACGCAGCTTCAGCTTTTAGCGCCAGCTTATTTATGCCCATATTGCAGGGTGTGATGGTGCTGTAGCCGTTAGCAAGTCCCACAATTGGTTTAGTAAAATCTTCGTCAGTAAAGCCTACAGCGCGCAACATGGCTCGATTAGGCGATCGCGCTGTACCTTGAGTTATCGCTTGGCTTTTGATATTGTTTGCCATATTCTTTTTAATTATTTGTCTCTCCAAGGTAGTTTATTATATTTGTTTCTCAGTTTGGCTTACTAAATTAATTAAAACTGATCGCCTTGCTCGTAAAGTACAAGAGATATTTATGTCTAATATAGCGATCGCATGGAAGTTTTGGATATTGTGGGCGCTAGTTTGTATCGGAGGCGGATTTGGGTGTTTTATTTTAGGTTTACTGATATTTACTAGCCGCAATCAAAACAGTTTAGGTCTATTTGTCGGTTTAAGTATGATTGGAATACTTTGGGCAACTCCGCAATATCTTTTGCTAAAAAACTATACTCCGATTAATGGTATCTGGGTTTTAGTAACTGCTGCTGGCATGATTGCTAGTTTATATGTTGCACAATTTGTCTTCGCAGTCTTAAACAGAAATTCAGGTTGGGCAGTAATAGGTGCTGTAGCCGCTATGTTTCAGTATTTTGTTTTAAGACCGCATTTTTTACGAGCCAGTAGTTGGATACTAGCAAATGGTGTAGGTGTAGCAACAGGAGAGGTTGTATTTAGAGTTGTATCCACCATCGAATCACCTCCGACTGGAGACGCTGGGGATAGTGGATTTAGCGCCCTAGCTCAAGCAATATCAGTCCTTTTATACAGTTCCCTTGTAACTGGAGTTTTGGGTTTAGCTATTTATGGAGCGATTACAGGTGGAACTTTAGTTTGGCTGTTACGCCACCCACGCCGAAAATAACTATCACTTAAGCGACTAAATGAAGATAACTGTTCAAAATTACTGTTATATAACTTACATCTGTCTGTGGTTAAATCAAAATTTACTACCAGACAGCCGCAATTTGTCAAAACTAATCATACTTAATTATTATGAAACCCGCCCTTACTAAAATTGGTAATCAAATGTCTACCCTGACTGGTGTTAGGGCAATTATGAAAGACATTGTAGAAACCCTGCAAGCAAGTAATGGGCAAGAATTTATTAATTTGAGTGCGGGAAATCCGTTGATTTTGCCCCAAGTAGAGCAACTATGGCGCGATTGTACCGTCGAATTATTAGCAAGTTCTGAGTATGGCGAAGTTGTTTGTCGTTATGGCTCAAGCCAAGGTTACGCGCCTTTTATTGAGGCGATCGCCAATGACTTCAATCGCCGCTACAATCTCAACTTAAGCAGTCGCAATATCTTAATTACTTCTGGTAGTCAATCGCTGTATTTCTATGCCACCAATGTCTTTGGTGGCTATACTTCTAGTGGCGCGATCAAGCAAGTTGTTTTCCCTTTAAGTCCTGATTACACTGGCTACGGCGGCATAAGTTTAGCGCCAGAAGCTTTGGTTGCTTATAAGCCAACTCTAGATATTGACTTGGCTGCTCATCGCTTTAAGTATCGCCCGGATTTTAGCAAGTTAGAGATTACAGAAAATACAGGCTGTGTTTTATTCTCCCGTCCCTGCAATCCTACAGGTAACGTTCTTAGTGATGACGAGGTAAGAAAAATTGCCGCTCTTGCTGCTCCTTATGATGTCCCGGTTTTAGTTGATTCTGCTTATGCTCCTCCTTACCCAGCGTTGAATTTTACAGATATGACGCTGATGTTTGAGGAAAATATTCTTCATTGCACAAGTTTATCTAAAGCTGGATTACCAGGAGAAAGAATTGGCATTGCCATTGGCAACGAGCGCTTAATTCAGGTAGTAGAGTCGTTTCAAGCAAATACGGCTTTGCATTCGTCGCGTTACGGACAAGCGATCGCCGCACGGGCAATAAATTCAGGAGCGCTTGCAGATATCTCTACATCAATTATTCGCCCCTTTTATCAAAATAAGTTCTCAGTTTTGGAAGCAACTCTTGACCAAACAATGCCTAAAGATGTACCTTGGTTTCTCCATCGCGGCGAAGGGGCAATTTTTGCCTGGTTGTGGTTTGAAGATTTGCCAATTACTGATTGGGAATTTTATCAGCAACTCAAGCAAGTAGGGGTAATTGTCGTCCCTGGAAGTACGTTTTTTCCTGGGTTACATGAAGAATGGGCGCACAAGCAGCAATGTCTGCGAATTAGCCTCACCGCCAGCGATGCAGAAATTAAAACGGGAATGGAGCGTTTAGCTAAAGTTACTGAGCAAGTTTATCAAAAAGTAAGTAGTGCAAGTTATGAGTAAAAAAAATATTGTAGTAAAACCTGATAACTTAAAACTTCCCAATGTAAAAGCTAAAACTTCTTACTTAAAACTCCCCGATGGCTGGCTGCAAATAGGTAAAATTGTCGCCGCCCAAGGCTTGCAAGGGGAATTAAGAGTTTATCCTGATTCAGACTTCCCTGAACGATTTGTAGTTCCTGGTACGCGGTGGTTGTTACGCTTTCAAGAGGAGGAACCGCAGAGCATTGAGTTAATGCACGGACGCTATATTGAAGGAAAAGGCTTGTATGCGATCGCCCTATCAGGAATAACTACCCGCAATCAGGCTGAAGACTTACGCGGTAGCTTGTTACTTGTCAAAGAGAGCGATCGCCCAACTTTAGGCGAAGATGAGTATCATGTACTAGATTTAATTGGTTTAGAGGTATTTAACCAACTAACCCAAGCTGTTGTCGGTAAGGTTGTAGATGTGATTGCGGCGGGTAATGATTTACTAGAAGTGCAACCTGTAGCAGAAATAGGCAAACCTCAAGCAAAAAATCTCCTAATTCCCTTTGTAAAGGCGATCGCTCCTGTCGTCGATTTAGAAAATGGGCGAATTGAAATTATCCCCCCATCTGGTTTATTAGAGCTTAATTAGATAGTTTGGCGCTAATTTATTGCTTGGATATTTATCAGCAAAACGAATAAGGCGACTAAAAATAGCCGCCTTGTTAATTAAATTACCACAGCGCTCTTACAGGGCGGTTTGCTGGAGTTGATTGAACTGTTGTACGAGTGTTTTCAGTGGTAGTTGTTGTGGGGGTGTCACTGCTAACATCTGCTTCAGTAGTAATTGTTGAAGTAGTCGCTTCGGTGCTGGTTGAAGTTGTACCTACTTGACTGCTGGTAGCTTCTGTACCTGTGGTGGTGCTTGCTTGAGCCAAAGTGATATTTGAGGCCATTGATTGATCGTCTACAGTAGCGGAAATTTGCATTCCTTCACGCAAATTTAGACGTTGTGAGTCTGCTGTTGAAACTCTCATTTGCTTGGTCATACCGTCAGCCATTTCTATGGTTACTACTTCCCCTTCAATACTTTTAATAGTTCCACTTACGGTACCCGTGGTAGTTTCCGTTGAGCTTGGCGTTGACTGCTCCATCTGCATTGTGTCCCTCTGCATTGGGGTTTGTACAGGCTGGGTATTAGTTCTGCTTGGGGTTTGTGGCGTGTTCATATCCATCTGATTCTGCATCCCACCAGTGCCACTTGCTGGGTCTGTTTGAGCGCTTACCGGATTGATTGATAGTGTTGATGCCAATATTATTAGCATTGCCCCTGGCAACAATTTGAGTTGTAACATACTTTTTATATCCTCACTTTGATAATCTTTTCTTCATCGCATCCAGTAACAACTTTAAGATTTGGTTAATAGCTGATATAACTGGATACTCTAATTGAATATAAGGTTTGTTACCAAATATCAAATCTACCTATGTATATACTTTAGTAAATCTTTTATACATAGTCTTTCTTTATAGTTATCAATGAGAAAATGGCTCAATATAGACCTAAAATTATGTAAGGGTAATTACATAGATTAAGATAAGTTTAAAAGAAATTTAGATAGCTTGAAAACTTTAAAAAAATGAGGCAATATCTGAGTGAAATTTAATTCATTACCTGCAATATCAATGCTACTGGGAGCAGCAATATTAGTAGTAAATAACCCCCAGTTCCTTAGCGCAGAACCTATTGAATCAGGTACGAACAAGCCGAGCAATTCACACTTTACTGCATCGCCAGCAAGTAATACAGAGACAACAAATTTAGTTTTAAAGTTGAGCGATCGCCGAGTATATTTATATCAAGGAAATAAACTTACAAACAGCTATCCAGTAGCGATCGGTAAAGCTGGCTGGGAAACCCCTGTAGGCAGTTATAAAGTGATGGAAATGCAACGAGACCCAATTTGGCAACATCCTTGGACAGGTAAATTAGTTCCTCCGGGAGCAAAAAACCCTTTAGGTGCTAGATGGATTGGGTTTTGGACAGATGGCAAAAATTTTATTGGCTTTCACGGTACTCCTCAAGAAAACTTGATCGGACAAGCGGTGTCTCATGGCTGCGTGAGAATGCGTAATCAAGATATTTTGGCGCTTTACGCCCAAGTAGATGTTGGTACACCCGTAACAGTCAAACCTTGACCCGGTAAGAGGTATGCTAGTTAGAAATAGCAATACTTGTAAAGATAAATATTTACTGCTATTGGCTCTAAAATAGCTGGAATTGCCCAGGCGCTACGGACGTGAGAAACGCATGAATCAACAACAACTGAATAGTGCTTTTACTCTCTTTCTAAGTTTGCTCGTAGAAGCAATGCCTTTTTTACTTTTGGGG
>CAJQOK010000089.1 GCA_905479905.1 uncultured Aliterella sp. | reverse complement strand
AGCAGTTAACAACTTTACTGCCATCTAACTCAGTACCAAAAGTAGAAACAGACCCACTTTTAAGACTAATTGGTTCTCTCAGTGTAGATATTCCCGATTTAGCCGAGAATCATGACTACTATATCGGACAATCTCTTTGTCAGGAATTAAAAACGGATGAGTAGTTTGTTTGTTGATACGTCCGGTTGGGCAAGTCTTTTTGTTAACACTCAACCTTACTATCCACAAGCAGAGCAATATTTTCGTTTAGCGGTTCAACAACAAACAAAAATTTGTACGACAAATTATGTAATTACTGAATTGGTAGCATTATTAAATAGCCCACTGCGGGTTGAGCGATCGCGGATCTTTGAAATTGTTGATGCGATTAAAACAGTTGCTTATGTTGAGGTTATTCATATTGATGATGTAACAGATGCTCTAGCTTGGAAACTATGCAAAAGTAGAGTAGACAAAGCTTGGTCTTTGGTTGACTGTACATCTTTCATTGTGATGAAACCTAAAGGTTGTCAAGAAGCGTTGACCACTGACCGACATTTTGAGCAAGCGGGTTTTATCCGTTTACTCAAGTGACTCCTACCAAGAGATGTTGTAGCGGCTATCTAAATTGCTAGGCAACGTGCGAAGTCTTTTATTCTTGTACCTTAAAATATATTCAGAAAATTTCTTAAAGTGTCTTGAGGATATGGGATGTCACTCTATGACGTAATTGGGAAAACCTACGCCCAAACGAGAAGAAGCGATCCACGTATTACTGAAAAATTACTAGAAATTCTTGCATTCTCCCAGGCTGCGACCATTGCAGATATTGGTGCTGGTACAGGTTCTTACGCACTTGTTTTAGCTGAGTGTGGATATCGTGTTTTGGCAATTGAGCCGTCAGCGACGATGCGAAGTCAGGCGAAGTCTCATCGGGCCATTCAATGGATAGATGCTTTTGCTGACAACTTACCTTTGCCAGATGGCTCGGTAGATGCAGCCATTATTATGCTGGCTTTCCACCACTTCCAGGATTATAGGCAAGCGTTGCGTGAAATCCATAGAATCGCAGGTGATGGAAAAATTGTTTTGTTCACTTACGATCCAGAAAAAATTTCTAGTTTTTGGTTGACGCAATATTTTCCCTCACTTGTAGCAGATGTACAGGCTACATTTCTGACTATTCCAAGATTAATATCCCAAATTGAGGCGATCGCAAATGTTGCCGTAAATGTAGTTAAGTTTCCTTTACCCAATGACTTGTCGGACTCGTTTGCAGCCGTTGGCTGGGCAAGACCAGAACTTTATCTTAATAGCGATATTCGCAATGGAATTTCATCGTTTGCAAACATTGCTGATAATCAGCTAAATCAAGGTTTAGCGAATTTATATAAGGATTTAGAAACAGGAGTTTGGGATCGAAAACATGGGCATCTACGCCAACAAGAGCAGTATGATGTGGGTTATCGTTTTGTATACACTGCTGCTTAATAAGTTGCTTCCCTAGTTTTGGCTTGAAGATTTTTAGCACCCATCGGGGTTACTCAAGCCTGATAAAATAATCTTTGCCTATATTAACCTAAGACAATGAACTCAGACGCAACCACCACTGGCGCAGATGCAATTGACGAAGCGATCGCATCAGGAAACGATTTTGACGGTTCTCCCATTCCCCAAGCCAAATTAGGCTTGTATCATCAAGTAATGGGTTTAGAAGCAGGTAGACAGCGCAGTGGCGTATCTAATACTATGCGATCGCGCATTGTCCGCATTGGTGCAAAGCACATTCCCCAAGCCGAACTCAATCAAATGCTTTTAGACGCAGACTTTGCACCCCTAAAAGATAAGGAAATTGCCTTTTACTATAGCGGTAAATAGTTAATTTTGTCCTAATTTTGCCAGATAGTAAATACTATCTAATTTCATCACTAACAGGAGCTACATTTATGACAATGGATCGATTATTACAACGCGCTTTTGATTCTGCTTCCGTACTCAAAGTTATTAGCGGCTTAAATAACTTTAATAGCGATCGCGTCGCTGCTACAATTAGAGCCGCCGAGCTTGGTGGTGCTACTTTTGTCGATATTGCTGCTGACCCTAATTTAGTTACTTTAGCTAAACAATTGACAAATCTACCAATTTGTGTATCTGCCGTAGAGCCAGAATTATTCGTTCAAGCTGTAGCCGCAGGCGCAGACTTAATTGAAATTGGTAACTTTGATAGTTTTTACGCTCAAGGGCGGCGCTTTGAGGCGGTAGAAGTATTAGCTTTAACTTATCAAACCCGCAGCTTATTACCCGACGTGACTTTATCTGTAACCGTTCCGCACATTTTAGCCCTCGACTTACAAGTTCAACTAGCCGAAGACTTGGTTAAAGCGGGAGCCGATATTATTCAAACTGAAGGTGGAACTAGCACTAACCCCGTGCATGGAGGGACTTTAGGGCTGCTAGAAAAGGCAGCACCTACCTTAGCAGCCGCCTATGAAATTTCTCGCGCTGTAAGTGTTCCCGTATTGTGCGCTAGTGGCATATCGAGCGTAACTGCACCTCTTGCGATCGCTTGTGGAGCGGCGGGGGTTGGTGTTGGTTCGGCAATTAACCAACTTAACAGCGAAGTTGCGATGATTGCCGCCGTTCGTAGTTTGGTAGAATCAATTGCTGGTAGTCGTCGCCGGATTTTTGCCTAAATTAATAGAGACGTTGCGGTAAATTAATAGAGACGTTGCAACGCAACGTCTCTACATTAAACAATCTTTGAGACTATAAACTACCTGTTGTTGCTGATCTACAGACAGTTCGGGAAACATTGGTAAAGATAAGACTTGCCCCGATGCTTGTTCAGCTATCGGGAATTGTCCTAACTGATAGCCTAAATGCTCGTAAACAGGCTGTAAATGCAAAGGGCGGGGATAGTAAACCATCGAAGCAACCCCCCGCCCAGCTAACAAGTCGCGTACCTTGTCGCGTCCTTTTAGCACCCGAATTGTGTATTGATTCCAAACGGCACTAGATCCCGCTAATTCTTGCGGTGCGACTATTCCGGGAACATGACTTAGTAACTCTTGGTAGTTAGTGGCGATCGCCCGTCTTTTTTCGTTCCAAGAATCGAGATAGCGTAATTTTATTATTAAAATCGCTGCTTGTAAGGAGTCTAGACGGCTATTGATGCCATTTTCGGCGTGAATGTAACGTTCTTTTTGCCCGTGTTCGCGCAAGCTTCTAATAGTAGATGCGATCGCTGGATCGTTGGTTGTCACCGCCCCCCCATCGCCACAAGCACCAAGGTTTTTAGTGGGGAAAAAACTAAAACAACCCACTCGCCCAATACTACCGACTTTAAACGTCTCCCAAGAAGCCCCCGTTGACTGGGCGCAGTCTTCTATTACCGAGATTTGGTAATGAGATGCAACTTTCATTAACCCCGTCATATCCACAGGTTGCCCAAATAGATGAACGGGAATAATTGCTTTAGTTTTAGGTGTAATTGCTGCCGCTAATAGGTCTAAATTGAGGTTAAAAGTAACTGCGTCAATATCGACAAATACAGGAGTTGCACCTACCGCCGCGATTACTTCAGAAGTAGCGATAAAAGTAAAAGGAGTAGTTATTACTTCGTCACCTACGCCAATATTTAAAGCTCTCAGGGCTAAATACAGCGCATCTGTACCCGAATTGCAGCCTACACAATTTGATACGCCGACATAATGGGCAAACTGTTGTTCAAATTCTTCAACGAGAGTTCCACCAATATAGCGCCCAGATGCTAAGACTTTTGATACAGCTTCGCTGACTTCCATTTCAATACTTTTGTACTGTTGTGTCAGATCGAGAGGAGGGATAAAATTCACGCTTTGACTCATAAGTTTTTATTTTAATATCAAACCAAATTTTGTTTAGTTAGAAAATGTTTATAGTACCTTTTTAGCTTTGAGAATGAGTAAAGCTATAAATTGTTTCCTTTGAGGAGTTTAGGTAGTGGAAGGTTTAATTAAGCTAGATTTACTCGATTTGGGTTTGGCGCTGGGCATGATGGGGCTGGCGATTGGTTTATCGGCTTGGCAACAATTGGGCATGGAATGGACATTAGCGATCGCCACAGGGCGGACACTCCTGCAATTGCTAGTAGTTGGGTATATATTAGCGTTCATCTTTGCTTTAGATAATCCTTGGGCGGTTTTAGCGATTTTGCTGGTTATGGTTTCAATTGCGGCGATTGTCGCCCGTAACCGGATTAGTAAAAAAATTCCGCGCGTTTTACCTTTAGTATGGGGATCAATTTTTATCAGCACAGCTTTAACTTTGGGCTATACAACATTACTAATAATTCAACCTAACAGTTGGTACGAACCTCAATATCTTATTCCCATCGGCGGGATTATTTTAGGCAACTCAATGAATGGGGCGGCGATTTCTGGCGAAAGATTAGTCAGCACCATTAACGCCAGTCATTTAGAAATTGAAACTCATCTTAGTTTAGGCGCAACTCCCCAGCAAGCTGTAAATAAATATCGCACTGAAGCAATTATTGCTGGGTTAATTCCGACAATCAACGCCATGATGGTTGTCGGAATAGTTACTTTACCAGGGATTATTACCGGGCAATTATTGAGCGGTATTGAACCCTTAGATGCCGCCTCTTACCAAATTTTAGTAATGTTTATGTTGACTTTTGCTAACTTAATCACTGCTTTATTAGTAACTCAGGGGCTATGCCGTCAGTTTTTTAACAGTGCAGCACAACTTAAGCAAATAAGTTAAATCTCTGCAACTGCGTTTCAATTACTTGAGGCAATACTTTATCTAATTCAGCCCTATCATTAAATGGCAATGATTGGTAACTAGGTAATTCAAAAGGATACTGCCCCGATAGTTGAGAGCGGATTTTTTGGGCAATTAAAATTTGCTCCGCCCGTTTGCTAGTTACAGCATAGCCAATTTCTACACAGACGCTTGGACTTAAAATTAATTGGCTAGTTTTGCCCTCAATTTGAGCGATTGGCGTACCATCAGCGATAAATAACAGGCATTTGCGAATTTTGCGCGTAGCAGTGCTGCTGAGTCTCACAGGGCTATTGCCGGGACGCGGAGATTCAACTAAAGTTATGGGGAAACGCGATCGCTTATTTAAGTTTTCTAACACCATACTTAAAGATTCTCTGAGTATTTGGCTAGACTCTGCGTACTCGTTTTGATGGCATAAAAAAATTGTCGGCTCCATCTGAGCGATGGTTGTTTGCTTGATAAAATAAATTTCATGGCTGCTAAGGTCGATATTTGCGATCGTATAGCCGCCACTACCTTCAATATAAAATTCGACAACTTCCCCATCTAAGTAGCGTTGAAACCATCCCGATTTTTTGATTTCTTGGCTATCTTCCAAAAAATCTGCTCTTAGCGCCGATTTGAGTAAGCTATTTTTATTCAGCCTCAAATCGTGGTGGCGTTTTTCTAATTCTTGAAGCGGCTCGTACTTGTCTAAATACCAAGCTTTTAAGGCAATAATCGCCATAATACGGATTTTATCTCAGGCTGCCTTTCAATTATATTGACTCTGCCTCTAATTGAAATAAAAATTTTCACACAACAACACCCAACTTGATAGTAACCGGGGAATTTCCTCTTTTGGGCGATTCTACTTAGGGTTGCACTGAATTATTACTCAATTGAAAACCTCAGTAATGTTGCTTTGGGTTGCAGCGCCCCCGATTGTAATCACTTGAGGAAATATCAGTTTTAAATAAGCTGGGTGTTGCGGTATTTTGACGAGACAGATAAGAATTTAACAGCCCTTTTTACCTCTTAAGTTAGTGTGTACTTTAGCTGTTGGATCTGCCAGGAAAGCTTTGTAGCTTCAATTAATAAGTTAGCTTTTATAATTGCTACAAGCTAGGAAATGATACTAAAGTTTACTTTGAATTTCTGCTCTGACGCTCATCAATATTTTCCCTAAATGATTAGCGCCAGTTTTAGTTTCTCCACAACCCCAGTAATAGTCATTTGGCGAGTCTTCTACTATCAGTAAGTCGGCGGTAGATAGCAATATTGCTTGAATATCTTGATGAGTAAAAAACTTTTGCCTTACCGCCTCTCGCATTACTGAAACTTTGATTTGTTCCCAATTTGACCGCAATTGACGGCGACAATCTCGTCCCAAAGCGGCGGCTTGTTCTGGTGTAGGTACGGCTTTAATTATTAATGAACTTTTTTCGTCTGGCGTGCCGATAAATTTTTGCGCTTGGTAGTAATGCTCAACAGTTTGCCAGTTTTCTCCCTGGAGCGCAATAGAGTGAGGGGAAAAGTTGGAAAAGCACCCGTAAGGTTCATTCACCTTATAAAAGTAAATGGTCATTGCGATCGCACTTGTTAACTCCAACCTTTATCAATTGTAAATAATAACAAAAAATGTTTGCGTTTGACTAAGTATTATTATTTTATTTTAATAATTATAATTTTACTGGTCTTTTGCTAATAGTTAAACATAATTTTAATCAATGTACCAATCTACAACTTGATTTTTAAATCGAGAAAAATACTCAATATAAAAATCAAGCTTTGCCAGAGGAGGTAAAATAATTCTATTTGAGATTGTTAATCGGGCA
>CAJQOK010000088.1 GCA_905479905.1 uncultured Aliterella sp. | reverse complement strand
CTAAAGCAATTTTTACTGAGCCAACTCGGTTCATTTGTCCCGCGCCAACGCCTTTAGTAGTCAGGTTTTTTGTAACTACGATCGCATTTGATTTGACGTGCTTGCAGACATTCCAGGCAAAAAGTAATTCAGCAAGTTCTTGAGGGGTTGGTTTGCGATCGCTCACTACTTGCCATTTGCTAGAATCATTAATGTAATTATCCGCCTCTTGAACTAAAAAGCCCCCAGCGATTACTTTTACTGTTTGCTTAATGCTCGTATTATCTGGTAAAAGTAAAACTCTAACTTTAGACTTGGCTGCTAGAATCTCTTTTGCGTCAGCTTCAATTTCGGGCGCAACTACACATTCAAGAAAGGTTTGAGTTAGCGCTTTAGCTGTAGCTGAATCTATAGGACGATTTAACGCTACAATTCCCCCAAAAGCAGAGACAGAATCGGCATTGAAAGCTTTGTTGTAAGCTTCTAATAAACTATCTGCTAACGCTACTCCGCAAGGATTGGTATGTTTGATAATTACGGCGGCGGGGGTATCTGTAAATTCGCTTACTATCCGCACTGCTGCTTCTAAATCAACTAAGTTGTTATAACTAAGTTCTTTACCTTGCAATATACTTGCTGTCGCCCAACCTGTAGGCGTATCGCCTGTTTGATACCAAGCGGCGGATTGATGGGGGTTTTCACCGTAACGCAGAGGTTGTAATGTTTGTCCTGTAAGAGTGAAGTTATCTTTACTTAAATAAGCAGCGAACTGACAAGTCAGCGCTTGCGCTATCGCGCGATCGTACTCTGCGGTATGCAAAAATGCTTTTTGAGCGCACAGTTGCCGAAATTCTAAAGATACTTCGCCTTGATTTTGACGCAACTGTTCTATGTAAGAATTGTAGCTTGTCGGACTACTGAGAATAGTAACATGAGCGTAGTTTTTGGCAGAGGCGCGAATTAAAGTTGGGCCACCAATATCAATTTGTTCGATAGCTTCAGGTAGTGTTACGTTTGGGAGTGCGATCGTTTGCTCGAAAGGGTATAAATTGACTACAACTAAATCAATGGGGCGAATTTGATTATTTTCTAAATCTGTTAAGTCTTGAGGTACATCTCGCCGCGCTAAAATACCGCCATGAATCCGAGGATGTAAGGTTTTGACTCTCCCGCCTAATATTTCTTTTGAACCCGTATAATCGGCAACTTTAGTAACGGGGATTCCTTCAGCTAGTAAGGCTTTGGCTGTTCCGCCACTGCTGATAATATCAAAGCTAAATTCTTCTACCAATGTCCGGGCAAATTCGATTAGTCCGGTTTTGTCAGATACGCTGAGAAGTGCTAGACGTGCCATATATTAGGGTTTTGGTAATTGGTAATTGGTAATTGGTAATTGGTAACTGGTAATTGGTAATTGGTAAAAAAATCATCATACTTTCAGCAATGCTAAAAATACTTGGGGCGAACAATTAGGTATTATTACAATAGATTAAGAGAATTTTTATAATAGGAGAAAGTCTCTGCCCGTGCAAGTTATTAATGTACCCCCAACTACAGGTAAAGAACCTACGGGGTTGATTGTGGTGTTACACGGTTGGGGTGCTAATGCTAAAGATTTGGCTTCCGTCGTGCCTTTTTTGAATTTGCCCGATTATCAATTCATTTTGCCTGATGCGCCTTTCAATCATCCTCAAGTAGCTGGCGGTAAGGCTTGGTACGATTTTCAACAGAATAACAAAGGATACTTTGAAAGCAAACAATTATTAACCGATTGGCTGCAATCTCTAGAAAAAGAAACGAGTATTCCCCTATCTCGGACGATTTTAAGTGGATTTTCCCAAGGTGCAGCGATGACTTTAGATGTCGGTTTGCATTTACCATTGGCGGGTTTAGTGGCGTTAAGTGGTTATTTGCATCCGGTTACAGAGTCAACAACTAGCGCGATTTCGCCAATTTTGTTAGTACATGGTAGGCTTGATTCGGTAGTTCCCCTCAGTGCAGCCCAAAAAGCGCGAGATAGCTTGCTTGCTATGGGTGCAAAGGTGCAGTATCAAGAGTTTGATATGGGTCATGAAATTCGCCCCGAAGTTATTGCTTTAATTCGCAATTTTATTGTGGCGCAACAAAAATGATTTTGCGTGATTGCAAAACCAAGGTAGAGATGTTGCAATGCAACGTCTCTTTGCCAAAATTCTTATTCGTTCTCTTAACTGTGGTCTGGGAAGCGGTCTAAACCTTGATCTTCCCACGATACAGGATCTTCCAAGGGTTCTAAATGGGTAATGATGTGGGTGCTAGGTAAAGCCTTACTAATTGCTAGTTCAATTTCTTCAGATAAGTCATGTCCGCGCTGCACTGTCCAGTTTCCAGGTACAAGGATATGGAAAGAAACAAAGCGGCGCGAACCTGCTACGCGCGATCGCATGGCATGAAATAATATCCCTTGGCGATCGTAAGGTGCTAATAAATCGGTAATGATTTTCTGATCCACTAGGGGTAAAGCAGTATCTAACAATCCATAGCCAGTCTCTTTTAAAAGTCTAAACCCTGCCCAAACTATATTAGCGGCGACAATTATGGCAATAATGGGATCTAAAAAGAGTTTACCTGTTAATTGCACCAGTAATAAACCAACTACTACCCCTACTGATGTCCAAACATCTGTAAGCAAATGATGCGCGTCTGCTTGCAACGTAATCGATCTTAAACGTTTTCCCGCCCGTAGTAAAATGAATGCTACTCCCCCATTAATTGCGGCGGCGATCAGAGAAAGAATTAAGCCCAAGTCAACTTTTTGGATAGGTTGGGGATGAATTAATCTGTCTAGGGCGGCTACACCAATACTTAGGGCTGCAATTATAATTAATGCCCCTTCTAAGCCACTAGAAAAATATTCAGCTTTAGAATGACCAAAAGTGTGTTCTTCGTCGGGTGGCTGGGCAGCGAGAGTAAGCGCCCACACGGCAAAAACGGCGGCGACTAAGTTGACAACTGATTCGGCGGCATCAGAAAATAAACTTACAGAATTGGTAAGCAAGTAAGCGCCAAACTTTAGACCTATAGTTGCGATCGCGGCAGCAATGGAAAGAATAGCATAAGAACGGGCGGATTTGGGACTCATGTTATCTACAATTTACGGGCAATTATCGTTCTATGACGGGGCGTGTTGCTCACAATAGTAGGTGGGGCAAATCCGGCGCTAACTAAGGCGCTTTCAATGTCTAAACTAAAATAATCATCTAAATATGGCTCGGTACTTTTGAGCAAAGTTAAGATGTATGGCGGCATTTTTGCATAGATTTCCGATTTAGGGTTCATATCCATAATTGTTAAATACCCTCCTGGCTGTAACACTCGTTGCGCCTCTTGAAATATTTGCTGTGTAGCAGATTGGGGCAATTCATGAAACATCAAAAAACTCGTGACTAAATCAAAGGAATTAGCGGGTAATGTTGTGGCTTCGGCGGTGGAATGAACCCAGTTTATATTTGTATTGCGTTCCTTTGATGAGTATTTGGCAACGGCGAGAAAGTGAGGAGATAAATCTAATCCGGTAATTGCTGCATTGGGGTAAACTTCTTGTAATGCAAAGGTACTCATGCCCACACTACAGCCCAAATCGAGAATAGTTTGGGGAGTAATCGGAATTTCCCTCGTCAGAATTTCATGATAGCTAGAACGTAACAGGCGATCGCCTTTTGCGCCAGATTCTTTCCAAATCCCTGCATGAACTGCGTATGCAGCAACTTCTACTTCTAAAGCTGCTTCCCAATTGAGATTACCTTGTTCGTAGGCATGAAAAGATTTTAAATAGTAATCGGGATAAGCTACTTGCGGATTTTGAACTATTGCAAGATCGCTTTCCCAATCGCGGGTTTTCAATTCTTGTACTCTTTTAGTCCAAGGTACGCCAATTTTTTCAGCGCGTTTAATCATCATTTGTCTTGCTTGGTGTTTGGCTAAGTTTGCCAAAGGCTTGATTGCTAGTACCCCATTTACTAAGCGCGTTGCTAATCCAGGATTATTATTTACTGTCGCCGTCATAATAAAAATTGCTAAGTTATCTGTTCTTATTTTGCAAGCATTAGAGCCTGTTTGCAAAAAGAAAAATCCCCGATAGCTGGGGAGACATCAAAGATAAATAGCAAAAATTAACAAGTAAATTTGCTACTTAAACTTACTTGCTGCTTGGTTTTAAAGCTAACAACATTTCAAATTGGCTAGTAGAAGCGTTAGGACTACTATTGCTCATGCTAACACCACGAATAGAGGCTAAAATAGCTTGGGTTTCTGGGGGGATAGTACCCGGCTGGGCATTAGCGTTTATTAGTGCTACCGTCTTATCCATATCTAGATAAAAGTATCCAGCATTCGATTTAGGCAAAGAACTTATAGCTGCCTTAAAAGTATCGCTGTTAGTTAATAATTGACTTGGCTTAGTTGCGACGATATCAGCAATAGGCCCGCCAAAAGCAATAAACACTGTGTCTTTATCTAACCATCCATGCCCTAATAATGCCCCTTGACCGGGAATTTGCCACTCAGTTACCGCCGTAGCCCCAATATTTCTAGGTGCTA
>CAJQOK010000087.1 GCA_905479905.1 uncultured Aliterella sp. | reverse complement strand
GTTCTTTTTCGCAGACGCAAGCCGTTAGCCGTAATTCGCCGTCATCACCTGCAAGATCGTTACCTTTTCCCAAGCAAGCTAAGGCTGCATTTCCCGAAATCACCGAACAAGAACAAGGGCGCTATCGTCGTTATCCACCAGAAAAAGTTGCCGATATTAGCGGCTGGTCATTAGCTATTACCCTAGTGTTAATTATGGTGACAGCTTTTGGCGCAGGATACTTAATGATGCGTCCTTTAGTTTTCCGTCGATAACTTTCAGCAAATTGTATTATTTGTTACGCATTACTGGCACGGTTGAATGATATTCAATGTCCTTGGGTATTAAATATGCTAGGACTAGCGCGTTTAATTTATAACAATTTGGATTAGGGAAATATTCTAGTATTGTACCGATGGAAATACTTGGTAAACTCTCTAAATAAAGTGCTACACGCAGTAAGGAGTGAAGAAATTGAAAAAGGTTGAAGCCATTATCCGACCATTTAAACTAGATGAAGTCAAAATTGCTCTAGTCAACGCTGGAATTGTGGGAATGACAGTTTCCGAAGTTCGAGGTTTTGGACGACAAAAAGGACAAACTGAACGCTATCGAGGTTCGGAATATACTGTTGAGTTTTTGCAAAAACTTAAAGTGGAGATTGTCGTAGAAGATAGTCAAGTAGATATGGTAGTCGATAAAGTAATTGCCGCCGCCAGAACTGGAGAAATCGGCGATGGCAAAATCTTTATATCCCCGGTAGAACAAGTAATTCGGATTCGTACCGGAGAAAAAAATCTAGAGGCTGTGTAATAAATGCCCCCCAAAAATGGGGGGTTATTAATTGCTTGTACTTGCTACAAACTTAGACACAAGGCTTGTAACTGGGGAAGTAACGTCTGAAATGCTTGTCCGCGATGGCTAATTTCGTGCTTTACTTCTTTGGACATTTCGGCAAAGGTACTTTGATAAGCTGGAACGTAAAAAATCGGATCGTAGCCAAAACCACCTATCCCGCGCGGACTATCGAGAATTTCACCTGGGCAAATTCCCACCGATTGCAAAGCAATTTCCCCACTAGGATCAGAAATTGCCACAGCGCAAACAAACTGCGCCTGCCTATTTGCGGTATCTCCTAACTCTGCAAGTAAGCGCGAAATCCGCTCAGAGTCACTGTTGGCATAACGTGCCGAATAGATGCCCGGTGCGCCATTTAATGCCGCAACTTCTAAGCCGGAGTCATCGGCGATCGCATAGTTCCCAGTAGCAATGGCAATTTGAGAGGCTTTGAGACAAGCATTAGCAGCAAAAGTTGTTCCCGTTTCCTCAATCTCCAAGTCGTCAGGTTTTAATTGCAATTCCCAATCTAAACTTGTTAAATAAGCTTGCATTTCCTGCAATTTGCCAGGATTTCCTGTAGCTACTACAAGTATTTTACTCATTTTATGCTGCCCACTCTTTCGCCCAGGCTAGGGTTTGATGCACCTGTTGGATAGTGGGGGCTTCGCAATACAAACGCAAGACGGGTTCTGTACCGCTAAACCGAATCATTAGCCAACTGTCATCAGCTAAACGAAATTTGTAACCGTCAATGCTAAGACAATTTACTACAGCTTTGCCTGCTATTTCTTGAGGTGGCTGGGTTTGCAGTTGGGTTAATAGCCGACTACGCACGTCCATACTTGCCAAAGGTAGGTCTATGCGATCATAGGCAGAATAAAAGTTTGTACTAGCTTGCAAGCCCTTGTAGAGTTCGCTTAAGTCTTTTTCTTCCACAGAAATCGCTTCTAGCAAATACAAAGCTGACAATAAACCATCCCGTTCGGGAATGTAGTCAGCAAAGCCAATGCCCCCCGATTCTTCACCGCCTAGCAATACGTTACTTACTAGCATTCGGTCGGCTATGTATTTGTAACCAACAGGAGTTTCAAATATTGGCAAATTGTACATTTCGGCAACGTGGGAGATCAAGTCGGAACCGCTAACAGTTCTGACAATTTCCCCGGTTAACCCGCGTTTTGAAGCTAATTGTTGAATTAAAATCGGAATTAATATTTGAGAAGAAAGAAAATTTCCTTGTCCGTCCACTGCGGCTATGCGATCGCCATCACCATCAAATACAAAACCTACAGCGACATTATCAATAGCTTTAGAGCGGTTGTGAGTCCGCATCGTGCGAAATAACTTAGATAGATAACGGGGTAAAGGTTCTGGCGCACCGCCACCAAATAAAGGATCGCGATTACTATTTATTTCTTGTACAGGTACGCCTAATATCTGCGCCATCCCTCCTGTGGCTGCACCGTGCATCACATCCACAAACACCGTTAATTTACCGGAGGTAATGCTATTTCTGATGCTGTCTATATTTACTTTTTGGCTCAAAGTCTGGCAATAATTAGCCCAAGGCTCAAAGGTTTGCAGCGTACCAGGTTTAGGCGGGGGAGACGATTCGACAGCTAATAATTGTTCAATTTGTTTGGTTATGTCTTCTGGTACTGAACCACCAAAAGCGCCTTTAACTTTTAACCCCAAATAGCTACCGGGATTGTGACTTGCAGTAATAACTAATGCACCCAAAGCGTTGTAATGCTTGACAGCCCAACTAAAGGCTGGGGTTGAGGCGTAGCCCCCAGCTAGTAGCACGTCAAAACCTGCGGCGACGACTGCCTCGGCGGCTTTTTGGGCAAAGGTTTCTGCCATAAAACGGCGATCGTAGCCCACAATAATCATATTGTTGCCTGTGGTAGTCCCGTAAGTCTGCGCTAATACTTTTGCCGCGATCGGGGCGACTAATTTTAGGCGATCGAAAGTAAAGTCATCGCCAATTATTGCCCGCCAGCCATCTGTACCAAATTTTATTTCCTGTGTAGCTACTACTGGCATTTAATTTCCCCTAAGTTGCTCAGGCAGGATTTTAACATTTTTGCAGCAATTAGCTTTACCAATATCTTGCCCTAAGTGCGAAGTCTCTCTGTTGCTTCAATAAATTTGCCGCCAAAGTCTTTGTTAAGAAATGTTGCAATAACTTTTCCACTTCCGAAAAGAGAAGCCCTGCTTTTGAATAATAGCTTGTAAGGAAAATCTAAAGTTGGAAATTTGCATATACAGGTAACTCTGTAGCTAGTGCGAAGTCTGGCAGGAAAGGGCATTCACTCTCCTCAACAATTAAAGATTTCTAGTTACGTGTTTAAGGGGCGAAAAAGCCATCGAATAAAAACCCCCTAACTGAAATGTCTACTTTGTTTTGCTTGTCCTGTTGTAGTCCTTTAATGTTTAGGAATAAGTCATGCCATTAAGTCTTAGCAGTAATTTTGAGCCAATCGACCAATATCT
>CAJQOK010000086.1 GCA_905479905.1 uncultured Aliterella sp. | reverse complement strand
CAAGCCAAAGTTGAAGCATTGTTTCAACAAGAGAGAAACTTAACCTTTAATTGGGAACGAGATTGTTTACTGCGTTTATCTTTGCTCATCCTCTCGTCTGCGCAGCATATATTACTCCTTACTTTGCCATCTCTGTGTGCTGATAGCTGGACGCTAAAAAACTTGGTCAAAGAAATCGCTCTTACTTATGGAAAATTAGCAAATAACGAGCAATTATCCGATGAACCAGTACAATACATCCAATTTTCTGAATGGCAAAACGAATTACTGGAAGCAGAGGATGCAGAAATAGGTAAAACCTACTGGCAGCAATTAGATTCACTTACAGCAATAATGCCTTTTGAGCAGCAACCCAATGATACGGTATTTAACCCCGATGTCTGGTCATTAAAAATCGACCCAGCAGCAGTAGCCAAGCTGGAATCGACCGCCAAGTTATACAACACCACAATTAGGGAAGTCTTATTAACTTGTTGGCAAATACTTCTGTGGCGGATTACAGGACAATCAGAAATTGCGATCGCAACTGTTTTTAGCGGTAGAACCTACGACGAATTGCATGAAACCTTGGGATTATTAGCCAAATGGTTGCCTGTTAGATGTTCCGTTCAAAGTAATTTCAAATTTAAGCAAGTCTTATCTGGTATTAGCCAAAATTTGCAGGATTGCGAACAATGGCAGGAATATTTTATCTGGGAAAAAAGTACGGGATCTAATGACAAAATTGCTTTCGAGTTTGAAGACTGGTCGGACAAATATCATGCAGGTGGCGTTTCCTTTTGGGCCCGTCGCCAGTACGTTTGTTTTGAACGATTCAAAGTCAAACTTAGCTGTATCCGTCAAGCAGAATCTCTAACTGCGATGTTTCACTACGACCCGGAAATTATCGATTCAGAGAGCATTCAGTATTGGGGAGAATTATTTCAAACTTTGGTAGCAAATCTTGACGATTTAGAAACTATTAGTGAGTTAGAAATTCTTAGCGATCGCGATCGCCAACGCCTACTTTTTGATTTTAACCAAACCCAGACTGTTTATCCTCAGAGCAAATGCATCCATCAACTGTTTGCAGAACAAGCAGCCAGAACACCTGATGATGTTGCAGTTGTTTTTGAAGATCGACAACTTACCTATGCTCAACTAAATGCCCGTGCTAACCAACTAGCGCACTACCTCCAAAATCTAGGAGTCAAACCAGACGTATTGGTAGGAATTTATTTAGAGCGATCGCCTTTAATAATTATTAGTATTCTCGCCATTCTTAAAGCTGGAGGAGCGTATTTACCTTTAGATCCAGCCTTACCCAGTTCTGCTGTAACTTTGCGCTTACAAGATGCTAACGCTAAAGTAGTGTTAACTCAACAGCAATTAAGCAAAAATATTCCCAAATTAACAACAATATGCCCTGATAGCGATCTAATTGCCCGTGAAAGCGAAGAAAATCCTCATTGTGCAGTAACAACCGAGAATTTAGTTTATACAATATATACCTCTGGTTCGACCGGAAAACCTAAAGGAGTGGCGATCGAACATCGACAACTGCTCAATTACTTCTATTCCATTCAATCGAAACTGAATCTAACACCAGGTAGTAGTTTTGCGCTTGTTTCCACCTTGGCAGCAGATTTAGGCAACACCGTTATTTTTCCTTCTCTTTGTAGTGGCGGTTGTCTGCATATTATTTCCTCCGCACGAACTACCGATCCCCAAGCGATCGCAGACTACTTTGATCGCCATCCTATCGATTGCCTTAAAATCGTTCCTTCACACTTAAAAGCCTTGCTGACAGCAGAAAATTCCAGCAAAATTATACCTCGGCAGCGATTAATTTTAGGGGGAGAAGCTACAAGTTGGGATTTAATCGATCGCATCCGACAAATAGCTCCAGAATGTAAGATTCTCAATCATTATGGCCCTACAGAAGCCACGATTGGCGTAACTACTTTTGAGGTGGAAGTAGCTAAGAGTAATAAATCTGCTACAGTGCCGATCGGTCGGGCGATTTCTAATACCCAAATTTACTTGCTCGACTCTAACAAGCAACCAGTCCCGATTGGTGTCTCAGGAGAACTATACATTGGTGGTGCTTCGTTAGCACGAGGCTATTTACACCAGCCAGAATTAACCAATGAGAAGTTTATTGCCAATCCCTTTCAACCCGGACAGCGACTTTACAAAACGGGCGATTTAGCGCGTTACCTGCCAGACGGAACCATTGAATTTTTAGGTCGGGTAGATGACCAAGTAAAGATTCGGGGTTTTCGCATTGAGTTGGCAGAGATTTCACTCGTGCTTGCCAAACACCCTGCGGTGAGAGAGTGTGTGGTTCTAGTACAGGGCGATGAACCGGGCAATCTACATCTTGTTGCTTATGTTATCCCCCACTCTCATCAGAACCCTGCCACCAAAGACTTGAAAGACTTCTTGCAAGCACAGCTACCCGAATACATGGTACCTGCTGCCTTTGTGCTGTTAAAGGCGTTTCCACTGATGCCCAATGGCAAACTAGACCGCCACGCCTTGCAAGCACTAGAACCCGCCGGACTCAATCTCAAGGAATACGTAGCACCTCAAAATGCCGTTGAAGAAGTGTTAGCCAGTATTTGGGCTAACCTTTTGAAGGTCGAACGTATAGGAATCTGGGACAATTTCTTTGACTTGGGCGGACATTCATTGCTAACAACTCAGTTGATATCGCGAGTGCGTCAAACCTTCCGAGTAGAAATATCCCTACGTGACTTATTTGCAGAACCCACGATCGCTCATTTGTCGAAAATCCTCATCGCTAATGAAGCCAAACCAGGACAGACCGAAAAGATTGCTCTGGCGGTAAAAAAAATTAAAACGATGTCTGCCGAGGATAAGGAAAAACTACTCGCCCAAAAGAAAATAGAAGGAGTCCGTAGCTAATGCATCAAACCGATTCTCAATACCCAACTGCCTTTTCTACAGACGAGTTTGAGCTTCTCGACTACTTGCTTGAGGATGAACTCGAACTGCCTCAAACACTAAAGATTCCCCGCAGAGAAAATCTAGACCCAGCACCGCTCTCCTATGCTCAATCTAGACTATGGTTCTTGGAACAACTAGAATCGGAAAGCGGTGTTTATAATACGGGCGGTGCGGTGCGTTTGGTTGGAGTTCTCGATGTAGCAGCGCTAGCCGCAAGTTTGAATGAAATTATCCAGCGTCACGAAATCTTGCGTACCACATTTGCGATCGCGGGCAAGCAACCCGTCCAAGTTATCGCCCCAACCCTGGCTGTAACGCTGCCAGTAATAGATTTGCAGCAACTCCCCGACCGAGAGCGTAACACCGAAGTGGAGCGGCTTGCTATCCAAGAAGCCGAGCAACCCTTCGATCTAACCAAGGGGCCATTGCTACGAGTAACGCTGCTGAAATTAGGTCAGACAGAGCATATATTACTGTTAACTATGCATCATATCGTCTTCGACGGTTGGTCTAGGGAAGTACTGGTTCGAGAATTAGCTACGCTTTACGAAAACTTTTCCCGTGAAAAGTATTCTCCCCTACCCGAACTTCCTATCCAATATGCTGACTTCGCCCATTGGCAGCGACAGTGGTTGCAAGGGGAAGTAATTGAACAACAGCTAACTTACTGGAAGCAAAACCTAGCGGGCGCTCCTCCAGTACTGGAACTCCCTACAGACAGACCCCGACCCGCCGTTGAGACCTTCCGAGGCTCGACCCAATTGTTTGAGCTATCACCCAGCCTTACCCAAAGGCTAAAGGAGTTTAGTCAGAGGCAAGGGGTCACTTTGTTCATGACTCTGTTAGCAGCTTTTCAGACCTTACTTTATCGCTATACTAATCAGAAAGACATTTGTATCGGTTCGCCGATCGCTAACCGCAACTACCACCAGATAGAACCCCTAATCGGGTTCTTTGTCAATACCCTCGTCCTACGTACAGACTTGTCAGGCAATCCGAGTTTTCAACAATTATTGGGTCGGGTTCGGCAAGTAGCTTTAGACGCTTATGCTCACCAAGACCTGCCCTTTGAGGTGCTGGTGGAACAACTACAGCCAGAGCGCTCTTTGAGCTACACACCGCTATTTCAAGTGATGTTTAGCTTGGATAATGCTCCCTCTGAGCCTTTTGCGCTACCAGGCTTGACCTTCGATCCGTTGGAGTTAGACACTGGTATTGCCAAGTTCGATCTAACTCTGTCGATGGAGGAGACACAATGGGGACTTAAAGGAAGGTTAGAGTA
>CAJQOK010000085.1 GCA_905479905.1 uncultured Aliterella sp. | reverse complement strand
TCACATTTTGGGCAGTGAACTGGCCCCTTGAACCATTGGTGAATTTTTATATTGAATACTCTACCTTGATCAAAGCACAATTCTGACCTCGCATCAACAGGTCTGCGCCATTACCCATTCTGGAGGTCTGGTTTTCTTCTTGTGGGGCAACAATGGCTCGATTAGCATCCACTCTTTGTCGTTTAAACTACTTGAGTATGACATTTTTAGCTGCTCTTACTCTAAACTTCTCAGAGATATCAAATGGGTTCTATAAGTTTTAAATTCCTGACGCATCTTTTCGATCTGACTGCTATCTGGTAATTTTCTGATTTTAAATTTGTAGATCAGTTCAGCGATCGCAGCTTTGCCTGACAATACTAGCATCCGACACATATAGTAAATATGTTTGGGAGCAAGTATTCCAGCTATTCCAAATCCTTTCCACTGAAACACTATATACCAAACAGCAATATAGAAATAAGCTTGCTTCATGCTGGCAAATACGTTGCACCGACGCGGTTCAAATTTTGTGTTTTCTAAGAAGTCATCAAAATGCTTCAAAGTAGTGTATCCGCCCACAAGCTGATCGGCGCGATAGCAATCCATTAACCCAAGATTGGCATCGCGCTCTACTAACTGATCGAACTGTTTGCACAAGTCGGCAAATAAACCATCCACATTGCTGTTGGCGATCTTTACATATTGAGAAATAAATTGTAAATTTAGATGCCATTTGCCAATGTACATTGGAATATGTACGCCAAACCACCACATATATTCAAAATAAATCCGCCAACTCATGACGCTGGCATGACCTAACTGTTTTTCATGCCCCCGATACAAACAGTTAACGCTACGGGCGTAGGCTTGGTTGAAGTCGTTGTAGGCAGAACGTTTTTGCTCTGCGTCTGCTTCAATTGCTAATTTGGCGCGAACGATCTCGGTGACACCCTCTATAGCAAACGCAATCATTGTCGTGCCATAAGAGTAGAAAGCATCGAAAATATGTGCAGCATCCCCAATCACATACCAATTATCAGGAGAAAAAAGAACTTTACTGCGGTGAGCCAGTTTTGGCCAGTAGTGAAAATCAACAATGTTGCCACTGTCAATAACTCGATCGAGAACAGAGTGATTTGCTTTTAAAAATGACTTAAATTTGCCCTGACTATCTAGATTTTCGGAGGGAATAACATTATGATGGTGAACTACGCCAATAGAAAGTTCCATTGAGTGACGATCAATCGGTATCATCCACAGCCAATGACCATGACCAAAGAAATGATTGGTAGCATAGTAAGGGCTAGAGAAAGTACCAAGCGGCTTATAACCATCTTGAAAGATCGTGCGATCGACGTTTTTAACCCTCAGCCACGCAGAACCGTTATTTAAACCTAGTAAATTCTCCGACCCAAACAAGAGATTATCAGTCTTACGCCCAATCAAAAACTTACGTCCGGCGGCATCAATTATGTGATTGGCATGAAGCATAATGTATTCGTCACCTCGTTTAACCTTGACTGATTTAACCGCATCGCCAGGTGTTAGCTCAGTATCAACAACTCGTCCGTTGTAGAACACCGCTCCCATGTCCTTATTCATTCTCAATACGTCTTGCTCAAACTTTGCCCGATTGATATGAAAAGACGAAATCGGAGTTTGGCGATTTGCCCAAACATGATAGTAATCCTCAAGACGCTGCGTACAAGCGGGATTTTTAGACCAATGAAAATTCAAGCCAGACTTTGGAGTATGATTTTCAATTAGATAATCGTGCAGTCCTAACTCTTTGCATAAAAACAGAGCAGCAACTTCAATTAGCGATTCGCCTATTTTTAGGTCTTTTTCTTCCGAGCGTTCAGGGGAACGAGGATCGACGATCGCAACTTTAATATTTGGAATAGTCAAGAGCAGATGCCGAGCTTGACACACCCCTGCAAACCCTGCTCCCATAATTACAACATCATATTCGTGCGATTGAGTAAGACTGGTATCCATGTTTGTTCTAATTAATACAGCGTTTTAGATCGGTAGGATGTAGCTCGGCAAACAAAAAAAACTATTATGATTGGTTAGTTGTCGTCATCCAGGGTTGGAGTTTGGGCTGATAATGGTAGCTTTTAAACTCTTGACGCATCTGCTCTACTTCTGTATTGGCAGATAGACCTTTGGTTTTAGATTTATAAATCAGTTCGCCAATAGTAGCTTGCATAGATAGTCCCAACAGTCTTAGTACATGGTAAATACTTTGAGGACGCAAAATACCAGCTATTCCAAACCCTTTCCACTGAAACATCACGTACCAAACTGCAACATAAAAACAAGTCTGTTTTAAACCAGCAAAAACATTGCATCGCAATGGTTCAATTTTAGCGTTTTCGAGGAAGTCGTCGAAGTGCTTGAGCGTATGATAACCGCCGATCAATTGGTCGGCGCGGTAACAATCCATTAGCCCAATATTGGCATCGCGCTCTACTAACTGGTCGAACTGTTTACACAAATCTGCAAACAAACCATCCACATTACTATTAAGCGTTTTCAAAAAGATCGGAATAAACGTCATATCTAGATGCCATTTACCAACGTACATTGGTACTTGTACGCCAAACCACCACATATATTCAAAGTAAATGCGCCAACTCATGATGCTGGCGTGACCTAGCTGGTTTGCGTGTCCTCGATAGAGACAGTTAACACTACGAGCGTAGGCAAGGTTGAACTCATTGTAGGCAGCGCGTTTTTGCTCCGCATCTGCTTCTTTTGCTAGTTTGGCTCTAATAATTTCAGTAACGCCTTCAATTGCAAGCGCCACCGTCGTTGTTCCGTAAGAATAAAAAGCATCAAGAATGTAAGCTGCATCACCAATAACATACCAATTATCGGTGGAAAACATGGTTTTACTGCGGTGAGCGAGTTTGCCCCAGTAATTAAAGTCCACTACTTCACTACTTTCAATAATATCAGAAAGGATTGTGTGATTAGCTTTCAAAAATCCTAAGAATTTTTCTCGCGTGTTAACTTGTTCCGCAGACAGTACATTGTGATGGTGAATAATGCCAATAGATAGATCCATTGTCTCTGTATCAATGGGAATCATCCAAATCCAATGACCTTGACCAAAATAGTGATTGGTGGCGTAGTAGTGGCTTGTAGTTGCCCCCAAAGGATCGTGTCCGTCATGGAATAGAGTGCGATCTACGTTTCTCACGCGCATCCAAGCTGCACCAGTGTCAAGCCCCATCAAGTCTTCGGGATCAACAATCAAATTATCGGTCTTGCGTCCGATGATAAAACGCCGCCCAGCAGCATCAATTACGTGTTTTGCTTTTAAAGACAAGCGATCGCTACCAACCTTAATTTCTACGGTTTTGAGTGCATCATTAGGGGTAAGGTCTACATCTACAACTTGCCCATGATAAAATTCTGCGCCCATTTCTCGATCCATCTCTAACAAATCGCGCTCAAACTTTGCTCTATTGATTTGATAAGAGGGAATGGGAACTTGGCGATTAGAGCCAGTATGGTAATAGTCGTCTAGGGTTTCAGTTTTAGCTGCATCTTTTGCCCAGTGAAAGTTTAACCCTTGTTTGGGAGCATGGTTTTCAATTAAATATTCCCTTAAACCTAACTCTTTTGCTAAAAATAACGAGGCAATTTCGATTGTAGATTCGCCTACTTTTAAGTCTTTATCAGTACGCTGGGGAGGGCGTGGGTCAACCAAAGCTACGCGAATGTTGGGAATTTTCATCATCAAGTGTCGAGCTTGGCAAACACCTGCAAATCCTGCGCCCATGATAACAACGTCATATTCAGACTCAGTATGAATCATTTGTCTCTCCTGGTAATAGAATATAGCTCAACAATTGTGGGCAATGTAAATAGTCTTAAAATCGATCTGGAATTTTTTTCATAGCGATCGCTTTGTAGTCGGTAATTAGCCAAACTGCAAAAATCAATACGCCCGCAGCAATGTAAAAGTTACGAGCAGCTAGATCGGAGGCAAACCAAAAAATCTACGGCAAGGCGACTAAGGCAAAAGAAACAACTAATTTTTGATCGCGCCATGTAACGGCAAGGGGAGTAGTTGGACAATACTTAAGGGAAAAGCCGTAATTACTGTGACCAATAAATGAACTACCGCAAGAGTATAAGCAATGGTTGCCGGAATGCCCGTTAATCCAAATAAAGTTAGTGCAGCTAAAAAGAGAATGACTACACCATAATGTAAATACCCATGGATTTTTGGATTGAGAATTTTTAAAAGCGATCTCTTTTATTTAAGCTTGGCGTGTTGTTCGCTCCGAGCAGGTTTTTTAACTGACAACGAAAAAGTTATTACTGGTTAAGCCTGCATTGGGTGATAGTCCAGCAATCTGAATTTGCTCTGCTCCACCTAAACCATCAGTATCAAAGAAAAGTCCACCACTGGCAGAGTCATAGATAAAGCGATCGCTTGAACTTGCAGCCGCAGTGCCAAGGATAAACAAAGATGCATCGAGGGGTGCATTTGCCGTCAATCCGCCCTGAAAATCGGCGGCAGAAACCAATAAAGCATCCTCTGTAAAGGTGAAATCAGTAATAGTGCTTCCTCCGGCGGTTGATAGACCAAACGCATCCGAGCCTAAGCCTCCAGTGAGTACATCTGTTCCTGTACCACTAACTAAAACGTCACTACCATCGCCACCAATTAAAATATCGTTGCTATCGCCACCGATAATCACATCATTGCCAGCTTCACCATAAATGGCATCATTATTGCTGCCGCCATTAATGCGATCATCTCCTTCGCCACCAAAAATGACATCATTGCCCACATCTCCTACTAAAACGTCGTTGCCACTGTTACCAAATATGGCATCGTCCCCAGCGCCAGCATTGAGGACATCGTTGTCTGCTCCACCAAATAAGACATCGCTACCAGCATCGCCATTCATGGAGTTAAGTCCGCTACCGCCAAAGAGGGCATCATTGCCCGTACCGCCAGACATACCATCTTGGTCGGGGCCTCCAAACATGGCATCATTACCATCACTGCCAAAAAGAGCATTGAGTCCCTCCTCACCAAACATTGTGTCTTCCCCCAAACCGCCATTGAGGACATCGACACCAGCACCGCCAAAGAGGGCATCGTTACCATCACCACCATTTAGGGCATCATCTCCTAAATTAGCAATGAGTAGATCGTTGCCAGCATCGCCATTAATTGCGTCATTTTTATTGCTACCCAGCAAAAGATCGTTCCCTAGCGTACCGTTGACGTAATTAATCAAAAATTCTTCCACTCGGAGATCTCCTTACACTTATAAACCTGTAATTCTTGACCGCGACTCAGCCGAAATTGGGCTTTTGAGCATTGCTTTTTACTATAGCGAAAGTTTTATACAAGTGTTCAATTTTTTTGTTAAGCTGTTGGCATTGGCTTATTTTTGGGAGTTTGTAGAAGACTTCGCCTGATTGCTGGTGGCAGAGGTGCAGCAACCGCAGTGCCGTCTGATTGGCGTTCTACCCAAGCAACTTCTTGTTGTCCTATATGTAGTTTTTCTAGGCTACCGTCGGGTTGCTCGCGAAAAAACTCGAAGTTAAAAACTGCTCCGCATTCAAAAACTGATTGCACGTAAAGTAAAGTACGAATGCGATCAAAGGGCATTGCTTCGCGGAGGTAATCCATCCGCGTGTACAAACACAGCATCTCACCTTGAGCATTAGACACTCGCAAGTATTCCGGGGCAACGGAATAAAGAAATAAGTCTAAAATTCGCCCTTGCCAGATGAAATAGTTGCCGTAGTAAACATTACCAACTAAGTTAGATTCTTCTAAAGTAGTTTGAAATACCTCAGAGCGTAATAACTTACCATAACGGCTATTAGCAGGTATAGTCTTTGAGATAAGCGCTCCTAAGTCTAGATGCAAACTAGCAGGCAATGCTGGCAGTAGTAAAGTTTCTGGGTGCTTAATATCTAAGTTAACGGGCTGTTGAGCAGCAAAGCTATCTAGATACTCTTTCAAATAAATCGGAAATGGCATAGGCGCAGGTACGCCATAGCTTTTTAGTTGTACCCAAGTTGCCCTCACATCGGCGATCGCTAATCTTGTTAATGAATTGTCTGGTAAAACTTGGCAAAACTCAATATAGGTAGTAAAAGACGATCCTGCGATGCTACCTAACCAAGCTCGTGCTTGAATCGTATCGTAAGCAGTAGCTTCGCCCAGTACGCGCAGACTTACAGCATTAGTAACCATACCCCAATCGCCGCTAATAAAGTCGGTAAGTACCTCCGAAGCAATGCGCTCCATAGGCAATTCGCGAATTTTACCAATCCAGCGAAAATATTGAGAGAAATAAATGTGACGGCTAATGCTGCCACTTTCTTTAAAACTCACCTGAAACCTTTGTTGGTAAACGGGTTGTCCTTGCGGCCCGTCATTGGTGTAGCTAGACGAATAGCGATTTCTTAAATCTATTGAACTATCAGCTAAATTGGCTAAAACTTTCACTGGTAGAGGAATCACTATTGCTATCATCCGCTCTGGAGGTCGAGTCAAGCGAATTGGCATAGTCGCAACTTGACATTCACCTGCTGATGTAGAGGCATATAACAGCACAACGTTGTTTTCGTTTTTGACAATAGTAAATTCTGGATTTGTGCCGTTGAAGGCTTTGCGGACTGCTTCTAAGGCTGACCAAAGGCGGGTACTAGCACGTTCGCGCGTATCGCCCTGTTTTACCAGTTCCTCTACTACTTGGCTGCGCGAAACTCCAAGTATTGCGACCCAATTTTCTATATTCCGCACAGTAATAGCTTCAATATCGCATCCTTGGGGAGATTCTCCCACAACCGCAAGACAGTAGCGATCGCAGTGAGCTATCGATACATCTAGTCCGTCAATTCCTGTCAATTCTGGCTTGCCCGATGGCAGGGATTGAAGACCAAATTCAAGAGATTGTGACGCAGGTAGTTCTAGTTTCTGCCGCAATGCCTGAGCAACGATAGGATACTCTTG
>CAJQOK010000084.1 GCA_905479905.1 uncultured Aliterella sp. | reverse complement strand
AACCAAGCAATTAACAAACTTACAAAATCAAAGTGCATAATTTTATTCTCCTAATTTTCAACAGATTATAAATACCAGTAGACTAAATTAGTCTAAAAATATTCATCTGTAAATTGGCAGAACTTGAGCTTATCTTTGGGGTGAAACTGGACTTGGTTGGGTAGTTGAGGGGGCTGTCGGAAAAACTGGAATAGTATTATTAACCCCAGGTGCGCTAGTAGGGGGTACAGGCAAAGGCGCTGTACCTTGTAAAGGGCTAGTAGTTGGTGGATTGACAGGAATAGTCAAATTAGGGGCAACGGTACTAGGGGTTTGAGTAGAAGATGATGGTAAAGTCGCCAAAGCAACGCGATCGCCTCCTACTTGCCGCATAGTATCTAATACTTGCACCACATCATCATAGCTTGATGTTCTAGAAGCATTCAACACCATTAAAGCCGTAGGGTTAGCCCGAAAATAAGTTTGTAAAGTTCCGGGCAATTGGTCTAAATTAATTGGTTGTTGTTCGACATAAATTTGTCCCACCGGATCTATAGTTACAATCAATCGTTGTTGCGCCTGGGGTGTTGTGCTGGTATTGGCTTTAGGCAAATCTACATTAATTGCTTGCTGCCGAGTAAATTGCAAAGCTGCTAACAAAAAGAATGTCAATATACAAAAAATGACATCAATCAACGGAACAATCTGAATTTGGACTTCTTCAAGGGGTGAATGTAAATTAATTTTCATTTTGGTGATTTATATAGCTCAAAATTGTGAATTGTCCCGGTGATTATCGTTATTTTGGGATGTTTCGTTGCTTTCTTTTTCGCCTATTTCCGTTGCTTCGGGGCTAGTAATTGGCTTACTTGGAGATGTACCCAAGTCTGGCGCGCGATCGCTTCCGTCGCCAACCTCTGGTTGAAAACTTGTCGGTTGTTGCAACCTAGTAGGTTGGCTAGTTGTAATATTTTCTTTCGTAGTCACTAATTCTAGATTCGGGCGTTCTTCAATCGTTGACATACTTGCAGAAATATTTTGCCAGTATTGCCGATAAAGCAACTCTAAATCGCTTCCTGACCGACGAAACACTTTAACTTGATTGACTACAAAACCTTGAAACAAGCGGTAAAAAACCAAACTACTAATTGCCACAATTAGCCCGGCGGCGGTGCTAATCAACGATTCTCCAATTCCTGAAGTTACTCCCGCCGCCGCCGCCGTTCCCAAGTCTCCGAGGCGAATATTACCCAAAGACTGAATTAACCCCAATACTGTACCTAATAACCCTAATAGGGGCGCTAGAGCAATTACAGCTTCTAACACTTTTTCCCCTTGTCGCATCGATGACAGTTCATCTTCAGCGCTGGCTTCTAAAGCCAATCGAAAAAGCTCTGGATCGGGCTTTATAAGGCGCAATGGTGCGTAAAGAAACCGCCCAATAGGTTGATTGACAGCACGTTTAGCAAGTTCTGCTGCTGACCCCCAATTGGCACTAGCTGTATTTAAAATTCGATTGACAATCTCGCTTTCTTGGCTAAGAATCCTCACCCAAAACCACAATCTCTCAATAATCACGCTCAAAGATAAAATCGATAAAGCCAGCAAAGGCCACATTGCTGGCCCACCATCTCGAAAAATCTGTACTATATCCACTATTTTTACTCTCCTCCGTCCATTCCTCAGACCAATATTTAAACATCGTTAACCACAACGTTGCTTAAGGCACTTTAATTGTAGAGATTATCGCGCGATCGCCACCTAAAATTTTTGGATCTACTCAACGAGCCTAGATTTTTAGACAACGGTAAATAGTAGCAACCTCCGCACTACAAAAGGACGGTTATTCACACCGCAATTTCTTGAATAGATTTGTCACAATTATAAATAACTGGAGGTTGAACAAATGAACTTTTCGATTCAATCAGTCTACTCTTGGTATCGCAATCTGCTTCGCAATCCAAAATACCGTTGGTGGGTAATTATTGCTACAGGTCTCTATTTTGTTAGTCCTATTGATATTGCGCCGGACTTTTTGCCCATTGTTGGACAATTAGATGATGTATTTTTACTAACTCTTTTAGTTTCGGAAGTGTCCCAAATGGTAATTGAAGGTGTAAAAGCCCGGAAAAATTACTCAGAAACTGGCACTACTACCGATTCTACTAATACCACTAGCACTGTTGATATTGATGCGGTTTCGCTCAAATAACTGGCCCAATCTTGACAGTGTGCGATCGCACCTATTGACAACAATGCCGCTAATTCATTTATTGAATTAGCGGCATTCTGCTATTTTGTCTTTTTGAGGGCGAACGAGGGGACTTGAACCCCCGAATGGTGGAATCACAATCCACTGCCTTAACCACTTGGCTACGCCCGCCACGCCATTAATTACCCTAACACATTTTTTCAATTATCGGCTAATTTATTTTTATCTAACTCTAACTAATTTAATATCAATAAATGTTACAGTGGTTTGTATAGATTGTTCCTATGCCAAAGCTGAGGATAGAACTCGCAATAAATCTTAGCCTTTGCAGACAACAGGAATAATTTTGTTTAATAGGTAACAATTTTTAGTATGAACGCCCAACTACAACCTATCGTTACGCCAAAATTACAACAACCCAAGTTTGGCTTTAACGAATATGCAGAACGATTAAACGGTAGAGCCGCTATGATTGGCTTTAGTATTATGGTAATTATTGAATACGTGACTAATCAAGGGGTGTTTACTTGGTTAGGCTTAAAATAGAGTTGCGCGTTATTGATTAAATACTCAACAGCTAAGTTTTGCGGCTACAATTTCAAAGAAGGGGTAAAATCCCCACCTGAAAAGCTAGAGTCAAAACTTGCTTCTGCAAAATTGGGTAAAGTGCAGAAATATTACTTTTAGTTTCGCTACTCGAAAAATAGCAACAGTAAAATATAATTAAACTTGTAATGAACCCTATAAATCTAAGATTTTTGAGTTCAATGTATCGCAAAGAACCTATACCTAGCTTTTTGGTCACAATTGGCTTAGTTAATGCTACCATTGGGGGACTAAACGATCGCACTGGTTTGTTCTCTTTAGGTTTAGCAACTGTAGGCGGTGCAATCTTATGGCGTTGGCGGTTGCAGCAACCCACACCACAAATACCACCACCAAAATCTCAAATTTATCTATCAGCAGCGTCTTCGGATGTACCCACGCTAAAAATCCCCAAACGAAAGCGCTCAATTTAAGCACTATAGGCGCGGGATAAAATTACTAAAAATTAAATCAGCAATTTAGCCAAATTAGTTGGGAAAAAAATTTAGCAAGTTAGTGAGGAAATAATTAATGATTGTTCGTAAAAATGCATTGCTAGAATAGATAAGTAATTAATATTCTACAATCAAAAAAAAATACTACTTGTAGCAGACTTGTATTTTTAAAATAAAAACTAAAAGATACTTAACAAAATAGTTTAGCTAAACCATAGAGGTAAATTTTGAATTTAGTGAATTTTGCAAAGCAAGTAGCAGGAATAAATCTGCGTTTGGGAAGTTTGTACCAAGAAGTAAAGCCCAATTTACCAATTCCTGTAGAAGTAATGCCTACAGCCCTAAAAGAGCTTGGGTTTGTTTGTGAAGAATTGCAAGTTGCCTTAGAAGAATTGCAGCAGCAAAATGAAGAATTACATTTAGCACAAGTAGCTTTAGAAGTTCAGAAGCTACGATATCAAGAACTTTTCGATTTAGCTCCCAATGCCTATTTAGTAACCGATGAGCAAGGCATAATTAGAGAAGCAAATCATATAGCAGCGACTACATTAAACGTTCCGCAGCGCTTTTTAATTGGCAAGCCCTTAGTATTATTTATAGCCGAAGAAAAAAGACAATTATTTCATGTCCAGCTTACAGAGTTGCAAGAAGCTGACAATAAAGTTAGAGTAAAATTGCGTTTTTTGCCGCGAAACCTTCAGCCTTTTAATGCCGAATTATTATTAGCTAAAATTAGTGATTGGGAAGGAAATTTAATTGGATTAAGGGTGTGTATCTACGAGAGTGAAGGTAAGCCGCAACTACAACTAATAAATCCAACACCTACAAAATCCGCCATCAATCCTCAAAAACAGACTTACCTAAAAGGCGAGATTATCCCGGTTAAGTCTCAAGTTATTTGGCAAGTTTGCCAGGGATTAGTCAAACTTTCTACGGTGGGGGAAAACGGGGAAGAAGTGTTGGTAGGTTTGGTAAGTGCTGATATGATTTTTGGGGCAAACTTGACTCGCCTCCAGACTTATCAAGCTACAGCTTTATCGG
>CAJQOK010000083.1 GCA_905479905.1 uncultured Aliterella sp. | reverse complement strand
AATTAATGAGCGATCTAGAATTACGCGACGAGTTGATAACTTTACTCATAGTGGGACATGAAACTACAGCTTCAGCTTTAACTTGGGCTTTGTACTGGATTCACCATTTGCCAGAAGTTAAGAGCAAACTTTTGGATGATTTGGCTACGGTAGGAAATTTAGACTTTGGTGCAATTTCAAAACTTCCTTATCTAAATGCCGTTTGTCAAGAGACACTGCGAATTTACCCGATCGCCATGCTGGCTTTTTTCGGATTGCCAATGCTCCTATTAATATTATGGGGCAATTTGAGAAAGATACTTTGATTACTCCCTGCATTTACTTAACTCACCACCGCCCAGACCTTTACCCAGAACCTAACCAATTTAAGCCAGAGCGCTTTTTAGAGCGGCAATTTTCCCAGTACGACGAGTACATACCCTTTGGGGGCAGCAATCGGCGCTGTATTGGCATGGCATTCGCTTTATACGAGATGAAATTAGTGCTGGCAACAGTGATGTCTCGCTACAGTTTGGCAATTTCTGGAACTCAAGCAGTAAAACCTGTTCGTCGCGGTATTACCCTAGCACCTTCCGGCGGTAAGTGGTTGGTTGCAACCCAGCGTCATACTTCTAAAGAACTTGTTAGCAGCCAATAAGTTAAGAGGATATTTTGAAAGTCTTTTGATTGGTAGTTAATAAAGAAGATTTTTCCCCCTTTTTAAGGGGGGCTAGGGGGGATACTACCGCTCTCGCAAGTTACTTTTAAAGTTCAACGTAAACAGGATAATTTGGCACAATTGCTGAATTTATCATCTGACCCTCTTTACTATAAAAACTCATTTCTCCGTTCTCATTACACAACCAAAATTCTGCTGCACCAGCTTTGAAATAAAGTTCTTTTTTAAACTTCATTTCTTCTTGAGTATTGCTAGATGATTTTATTTCGATGCAAATTTCTGGAGCAACGGAGCAAACATCGTCATTTTTAATTTGTTGATATCGCTCTCTAGAAATCCACACCACATCAGCTACTTTTACATTATCTTCTGTTTGAATGGGACACTCTGGGTAAGTTAATCCTTCTTTAACCATCGATTGAATTATTGATTGAATTAAACCTTGATAAACTGAGTGTTTATTTTTCGCTGGACTCATAACAATTTGTCCCCAGCGATTAAGCTCAATTTTGTAAGGAATACCTTGCAATGCTGTATCTGCACAAACTTCTTGCCAGTTCATAAGTTATTTTTGTAACTTTATTCCCCGAATTGAATAATCTAATAATTCTATGGGGTGAATTACATCAATTTTTTTACCTTGCATTTCTAAATGTTTATTTATTTGCAAAGTACAACCAGGATTAGCTGAAGCAATTAAATCTGCACCAGTATTGAGGAGATTTTGAACTTTTTGATTGCCTAATTCCTCCGCAACTTCCGGTTGCAGCATATTATAAACCCCTGCACTACCACAACATAAAGCCGCATCAATAGGTTCAACTAACTTGACTTGGGGAATTTGTTTTAACAACTGGCGCGGTTGGACGCTAATTTTTTGACCATGCAACAAATGACACGCATCTTGATAAACAAGAGTTAAGGTTTCCTCAGTAATTGGCAATAATTTCGCCGTCAATCCTACCGTTGCTAAAAACTCTTGAACGTCTTTAACTTTACTTGCAAATTCTTGAGCTTTTTCTTTGTATTCTGCGTCATCTTCTAAAATATGACCGTATTCTTTTAAAGTATGTCCGCATCCAGCAGCGTTAATAATTACCGCATCAACTTCCGTATCTGCAAAACTATCAATCATCTGTCTCGCCAAGCTTTGCGCCTGTTCCGTTTGTCCTTGATGTTCAGGAAGCGCAGCGCAACAGCCTTGACTTTTGGGAATGACAACTTCGCAACCATTAGCAGTTAAAACTCTTACCGTCGCCTCATTAACTGGCGAGAAAAATAAACGTTGTACGCAACCCAAAATCATGCCTACACGATAGCGTTTTTCACCTTGAGCGGGAATAATTGTAGGTAAGTTATCTTGAAAAGCTTTAAGAGTAACTTTTGGTAAAATTGATTCCATCGCTGCTAGGCGTGGAGATACTATTTTAAGTAAGTTTGTCGAGCGAACAATTTTCTGTAAGCCTAGCTTTTGATACACCAATAAAGGCGCAAGTAAAAAGCGCAATCTATTCGGGTAAGGGAATAAAGAAAAAATGATTTGTCTAATTATTTTATCAGGCAAACTTCGGGGATAGTTACGCTCAATTTGCGGACGAGTTGCAACTAATAATTTGTCATACTGTACTCCCGATGGGCAAGTTGTAACGCAAGCAAGACAACCTAAACACGAATCAAAATGTTCTACCGTAGCTTCATTTAAAGGTATTTTTCCTTCATTAATAGCATCCATTAGATAAATTCTGCCTCTAGGCGAATCCATCTCTTTACCAATTACTCTGTAACTTGGACAGGTAGAAAGGCAAAATCCACAGTGGACGCAAGTATCAATTAGTTGAGGATTGGGTGGGTTTTGCTCGTCAAAGCCATTAATATTACTTAGAGTAGCAATTTCACTAGGAAGATTTTCGGAAGTTTGCATAAATTTAAAACTTATCTAAATTCCGCCGACAAAACGGTGAGGATTGAGTACATTTTTGGGGTCAAATTGATGTTTAATTTTTTGCATCAATTCCAAAGAGTTACCAGAGTAACCCCACACATCTAACTGTTGCTTGCAATCAATGGGTGCTTCTAACATTGTAAGAAAACCGCCCCTGCTTTGACAAAGCGATCGCACTTTTAAAATCTCTGCTACGGTAGTATCAACTGGACATCGCCATACACCTAACCCACTAAGAGCGTGAATTAAGCTCATTCCCCGGCTTAGGCTATCAATTTCCACTATTACCTCTACGGCGGTGGCTGGTAATACACCGATTTTGCAAGTAATTTGCTCTATATCAGTTTGGCGCATTTGTTGCTCTAATTCTTGCCAGAGCGTATTTTCCTCTTTATCTTTATAAATTGAGCTATGCAATCCCAACTGTTTCCCTACTTCTACTAGAGTAACTGACTGTTGTTTTACACTTTCCTTTAAGCTGGCAAAACCAGCAATTAATCCCATCCCCTTACCTAAGCACAAATTTGTAACTAACTGAGGTGACAATAAGTCAAATTTAGCAGGAGTTAAAGCCGAAGCGCGGAGGGTTTTTGCGGCTTGAGTAAGGTTTTCTACATTCCCTGTCAATACAACAGTTGTGGAAGCTTCGGGTAGCGGATAAACTCGCAAAGTTGCTTGACAAATTGCGCCCAATGTGCCGTAAGAGCCAGTAAATAATTTCATTAAGTCGTAGCCGGCAACATTTTTTACTACTCGTCCTCCAGCTATTGCAATCTGTCCATCGGCGCGGACAAAAGTAATCCCTAGCAACAAATCCCTTACCCCACCGTAGCGTTGGCGCAGCGAACCAGCATCCGCCGTAGCGATAATACCTCCGATACTAGCAGATTCAGGGCTGGCGGGGTCGAGGGGGAGAAACTGCCCAGATTTTGCTAAAATAGCCTGCAAATCAGCAAATTTAGTTCCGGCTTCTACTGTTACCGTTAAGTCGCCTACAGCGTGTTCGATTACTTGGTTTAAGCGTTCGATACTGACAATTACATCTACATTTTGTACCAATCCACCCCAGCTAAGTTTGCTACCACCGCTACAAAGTAAAATTTTCCCGTTGTTACTGGATATGTAGGCAATAATTGATGCTAGTTCTGCCGGAGTTTGGGGATAAACAATACACTGTGGATTAATAGGAGATGCGGAGGCTTGAGTTATTGTTTTTTGTTTGATATGGTTGTGGTTTTCCCACTGGCAAAAATTCTCTTGACTAACTATGGCCTGGATTTGAGAGAAATTCGCATTCATCCTAATTTATCTATTAATAGCAACAGTAAATCTACTGATTTAGTTTATATTATCTTGCTTTAACCCCTAAGCCAAACAATTATATTGGTAATTAGTTTTTAAATCTGCAACTATTTAAGGCATATTGACAAATTAATAACTTTTGATTAATGACAATCGCTTCAAATAATAAATTTTATGAATCAATTGCTATAAGACGTTTTACTTGTAGGCAAATCCGAAGCAGGGAAAATACAACTTAATTCAACTCACCTAGCTTTAATTAGTTTTTGTCCGCAGTTAGCAGAAGAAACACAAAGGAGCGCGGGTAGCCATCCTATTATTAATTGTGTTATTTGAGGTGATAGTAATGCTTATTTAAATGAAAAATTAATCCATCTACGGCGGCACAATTACAGTTAATAGTGAAGTAGGAATAGGAAATACATTTACAGTTATACTAACTTCTATTTCCAACAATCTGATGATAGTAAAAAGTAATTTTAATATATTTAGCCAGCTAAGGTAAAATATATATTGATATTTTAAATACTAGGTAAAAGAATTTGTTAGCACTTTTTACTTCGTCATTATTAGCAATAAACACCGTCTCGCCCAACTCTCCATCTCTCCCGCAAAAACTATTATCGCCTGCACCTATTACTCAATTTTTACCCGCAGATATACCGCTTGCAGTAGTAGTTAATACAAAAACTGTAAAATGGCAAAGTTTGAGCAAATTTGAATTATTTTCTCAAATTTACAGTACCGCAGAAAATATATTGCCTGCTCAAATGGGTTTAAATTATCAAACAGATATTCAACCTTGGTTAGGAGAACAGGCAGCCTTTGCATTTATACCCCAAACAGAGGCAAAGCTAGTTAGTTTAAATGATAGTTTTTTGCTGTTAGTGGCGGTGAAAGATAAACAACAATTGCAAGCATTCATAGAAAGATTCAAGGAGAAAAGTTCGCAACAAATAACAGAAAGACAGTACAAGGGCGTACAAATTTTGGAATGGAAGCCTTCCACGCCTGATTTGCCAAAGGATACTCCCCCATCTACATTGCCCTTAAAAACTTCTAAACTACCAAAGTCATTCATAGCTGCAATCCCAGCCTTACCCAGATTACCAGTACCTAAACCAGATAGTATCAAAAACCAAGGTATGGCGATCGCGCTGTTACCAAAATACATAGTTATAGCCAGCACCGCTAAACCTATTGAACAGTTACTTGATAAGCCTCCAGGAGGTGCTAATCTAGCCCAAAACCCCAATTTTAAACAAATAACCCAGCATCCTCAATATAGTCAAGCATTATTTACACTCTACCAAGACCCTAATAAGTTTCTCTCTTTATTTAAGTCTTTAGCTCCTGACCCTAGTTTACCTTTTCCCATTTCTCTTAGCGCCATTAATACCGCCCAAGTAGAGCAATATAGTTCGATAAGTAGTTTAGTGTGGGAGCAACCAGAAGGCTTACGCTTGCAACTCAACGCCTACCGCAAACAGCCGAGTTTAACTAATGTCTTAGCTTCTAATACTACGCAATTACTCCCGCGCCTTCCTGCACCCGCTTACGGTGTAACAACTGGAAGTAATATTTATGCTCAGTGGCAAATGTTAGTAACTGTGCTAAGCAGCAATCCACAATTTAAAGATGTACTAGCACAGTTTAATCAAAGTATTACCAGCATTACCAAATTAGACCTAAATAAAGATATTTTAGGCTGGATGGATGGCGAATATGCTTTATTTTTCTATCCTACCAAACAAGGCTTAATAAGTAGCGAATTAAATATGGGGTTAGGCTTTTTTGTCCAAACCACAAATCGTCCTAAAGCTGAATCTACTTTAAACAAATTAGGTGAATCTATCAAGACTATTTCTAGCGGCGCTTTATCTACTAATACTCACGATAATATAGATGGTTTCAACATCAATACTTGGGAAATTGGCGAGCAAAGTATATTTGCTCATACTTGGATAGATGATAAAACTCTATTGATTTCAACAGGATTAGGCGCAATTACAGAATTATTACCCCAGCCTCAACAACAACTAGCAAAAGATTATAACTTTGCTACGGCTACAAGTTCTTTACCTTTTCCTAACCAAGGTTACTTTTACATCAATATGGGTTCTTCTTTGTCGTGGATATATAGTCTCGCACCGACAACATTTAATAATCCAAACTTTCAAACTTTTAAGCAAGTTATTGGTAGCGTGCGTAGCTACAGTACAACAACTACCATTACCAGCAAAAAAGAACAATATGACGGTTTACTTGTGTTAGCACCTGCTAAAAAGTAGTAGTTAGAGTGGGGTTTAAATCCCACTCTAACTACTAAAATCTCTTGGACAAACTAAGGGTTTACTAAAATAACTCTACCTTCTCAAATTGCTTCAGATTTTGAGCATTTGCAGCTTCTCCGCAAGTGCGGGGAGTAGGAAATATTTTATCTGGATTCGCTAAACCTTTTGGGTTAAATGCTGTGCGTACATACTGCATAGTTTCCAAATCTATTTCTGTAAACATACTCGGCATATAACACTTTTTATCTGCGCCAATGCCATGTTCTCCCGAAAGACTACCTCCTACTTGTACGCAAAGTTTGAGAATATCGCCACCCAATTCTTCTACTTTTTCAAAAGCCCCAGGTACGGCATTATCATAAAGAATTAATGGATGTAGGTTGCCATCTCCAGCATGAAATACGTTAGCAATTTTGTAACCGTATTGTTTGCTTAAATTATCAATTTCTTGCAGCACAAAAGATAACTTAGTCCGGCGAATTACCCCATCTTGGACGTAATAATCTGGGCTAAGATGTCCCGCCGCCGCAAAAGCAGCTTTACGCCCTTTCCATAACTTATTGCGCGTTTCTATATCGTTTGCTGAAGTAACATTTCTAGCCCCGTTTTGCTTACAAATAGCCGCAATCCGTTTTTTAGTTTCGTCTACTTCTACTTGCAAACCATCTACTTCTACGAGTAAAATTGCCTCTGCATCGCGGGGATAACAATTTGTCGCTACTACATCCTCTACAGCGTTAATGCTGAGATTGTCCATCATCTCCATACCCGCCGGAATTATCCCCGCGCTGATGATATCGGAAACCGCCGCCCCCGCCGCTTCAATACTGGTAAAATCTGCTAATAAAACGCAAATTGATTCGGCAGTTTTAAGGATTTTTAAAGTAATTTCTGTGGCAATTCCTAGCGTACCTTCTGAACCGACAAATACTCCGGTAAGATCGTATCCAGGCATCTCTGGTATTTGTCCGCCAACATCAGTAATAGTGCCATCTGGCAATACTAATTTTAGCCCCAAAACGTGGTTAGTTGTCACGCCATACTTGAGGCAATGTACACCCCCGGAGTTTTCAGCTACATTACCACCAATTGAACAAATGATTTGACTAGAAGGGTCGGGCGCATAGTAAAATCCTGCACCGCTTACAGCTTGCGTTACCCAGTTGTTAATGACTCCCGGCTGCACAGTGACGCACTGATTTTCTAAATCAATATCAATTATTTGCCGCATTAAAGCTGTAACAATTAGTACGCAATTTTCTGTAGGCAATGCGCCACCCGATAAGCCTGTACCCGCACCACGCGCTATAAATGCTATAGAATTGCGATCGCATACCTTAACTATCTCTGCTACTTGTTCTGTAGTTCTTGGCAATACTACTACTTCCGGGCGGTGGCGATAGCTGGCTAATCCATCGCACTCATAGGTTATCAATTCTTCCCGGCGCTGCACTACCCCTTTTTTACCAACAATTGCCTCGAATTGCTTAATTATTGGCTTCCAGTTACGTTGTTTAGTTGCTTCAACTAACATTGAATGGCTTTCCAGTCTTAGTATTTATATCTATTATGATGAGTTAAATTATTATGTATTTTTGTAAAGATTTTAATTCTTTTCGGATTTACGCTTGCGTATTTCTACTCATTGACATACAATTATATAATGGGAGTATCAGCAAAAATATTATTAATGCCAAGATTTTCCATTATAACATAAATTTTAAACCAAAAAGCCCCCGAAGTCAAGCCCCGTTTCTCTTATTTACTCAGCTTTTTCGTTTGTAAAAACTCCCTAACAACTTGTTTTACATCACGCTTTTCGCCTTCAACTAGATAATTTAAGCGCCGCATTTGTGATTCATCAATTAAGCCGCCTAGTTGGGCGATCGCATTACCTAATTCTGGATGCTGTTTCAAAGCCGCTTGACGCACAATTGGTGTAGCTTCGTAAGGTGGAAAGTATTGCTTATCGTCAGTCAGCACAACTAAGTCTAAGCGGGGAATTGCCCCATCGGTAGAGTTTCCGGCAACTATATCTACTTGCTTTTGCTGCAATGCTTGGTAGAGCAAACCTAAATCAATAATTTTAGGTGGTTTGGTAAACT